>NZ_JBALOP010000059.1:8411-60049 GCF_036962685.1 Bacillus sp. JJ1566
TGGCATCCGCCGGAGGCATAAAAATACACAGTCGGGGTTTGAACCCTGACTGTGTATTTTTATCACCTACTAAAACTAGTGGGCTATAAAACTTCTTTCTTCTCTTTTAATTGCTTTGAGGAAACTAAAAATTCGTATGACAAAATCATAAACTCAATCGCAAGTCTTTTTTCGTGACTCATAAAATCTGAGCCTAAGAGTTTTTCAATTTTTTGAATACGGTGATATAATGTTTGCCTCACAACAAATAAGCGCTTTGCTGTTTCTTGCTTAGAGCCGTTACATGATAAATAGGTTTTAAGAGTTTCCATTAGTTTTCCATTATATTTTTTATCATAGGCAATGACCGGTTCCAAATACTCTAAAACCACCTCCTGCAAATCAATATGTCTATGAAGCAAGGAAATAAGCCGGAAAATATGTAAATCATCATAAAAATAACTCTGTGCTGGAATGGATAGCCGATTTTGGATTCTAATCGTTTCTAACGCAGTTTGATAGCTTTTATGTACATCTGTTAAGTCTTCTACAAATTTTCCAATGCCGAATACCGGTTGGGCTTTGTTATTTCTACGTTGCAATTCGGAGTTCGACAATCTTCTGATTCCCTCCTCAACTCTCGTTTTCCATGTTGTCGTGTTTCGTTCATTAAGAATGATCAAAACGATTGTGTTTCTTTTTTCTGCGACAAAAAGGGTAAAGCCCTGTTGTTCAAAAATGGCCCGAAGAAACATCTTAAAATACGTAAAATCACTTGTTGAATACTCATTAATTGGGTCAATTTTACAGATACAAACAACGGCTCCTTTTGGTTTCCTTGTTGAAGTCAGGGCTAAATATTCATTGATTGACTCTTCGCTTTGTTCGCCTTCTAACCAATCATTAATCCATTCAGTAGCTTCTACCCTTTGTTTTTCCTCCACATAAAGGTTACGAAGGAAAAGCTGTGCAAGGGCAGTTGCTGTTCGATCTAATATAAGGTGGTCAAATTCGGTTAATTCTCTTTCCTCAGAAATAATCGCTAATTCTGCATAATGATCCCCTAATAAATGGATCGGAATCTTCGCCACACAGGTAGAATCGTCTGGCTGAGACCTCATTAACTCTAGTAGTTTGATTCGTTTTTGTTCGTTAGCTTCTGGAATAAATTGATTTTCATTGTTTTTAAAGAGGATGATTATTTGGACTTGGAGGTAGCTTCTAATAAATTTCAGAATGTCAATATAATGATCGATTGATAATAATCTTTTATTTAATGCTTGTGAGTAATTTTCAAGATTGGTTATCATTTGGTATTGGCGGTTAATAAGGAGTCCATGGATGTCTTGTGTAATTTCAACAAACGGTACTTCTTTTAAAAAAAGGATGATTGGAAAGTGTGACTTGTTGGCGATGTCAATAATTTCTGGTGGGATCGATGAGGTGTATATTCCTAATTCAATACAAATTCCTGCTGCATGTGATTCAATTAATTGCTCGATGACTGAGATAAATTTCTCCTTATTGTCCCTCCAAGCTACACCTGTTGATAGAATTAATTCATTTCCATTTAAGAGATTTCGAATATTTGTTACTTCAACTACGTGGACCCATTTCACTTGTCTTCCGAGTCCCTCTTTACCAGCAATCACTTTACTATTTTCAAAGTGCTTTCGACCTAAAATATCTTCAACGGTAATAGATGATTTCAATCTACAGCTCTCCTATATTGAATTTTCAGACTAATACCATTATAAACGATAATGTGAATGAAAGGGGCGTTTTTCCAAATATTTTTCATGAGAAAGCCAGTATCCTTTAAATTGCGATACTGGCTTCCCTTCATTTTTCGACGTCAATAAACGCTTAAGCACCCTCCTTTTGTTGCTTGATGAGCATCACCGCAAAATATTTTCGCCCTTCTGGTGTAATAATGTGTAAGGTCTCCTTTTCATCGTTATTCTCAAATTCTACGAATGCCCCACTCAGGTTTTCGATTATATTTGTCATTTTATAGCCTTTTTGAAGTAAAAAATCTATTTTGTCTCTCTCTTGTAAAAAAACTTGATATTCTGACATAGATTAACAACTCCTTTGATCACATCTTATTGAGCAGTGGTTTTATGATTTAGCTCAACCTCGTACATATTAATGTCTTCTTCGACTGCTCCACCAGGTATGGCCCAATTTAAAAGAACTCCCAAAATTGCTGACAGTGCCATTCCATGAATTTCAAAGTTCGCTGAAAACTTCATGATGGCTCCACCAATCCCAACAACTAAAATAACCGATGAAATAATCAGGTTACGCTTATCATCCAAATCTACTTTACTATCAACGAGCATCCTTAATCCGGAGGCAGCAATAATCCCGAATAATAAAAGGGAAATTCCACCCATTACGGCTGTTGGTATAGAACTAATGAGTGCTGTTATTTTACCGATAAACCCAAACAGAATTGCAAACACGGCTGCTCCACCAATGACGAAAACACTAAATACTCTCGTAATGGCTAGTACTCCAATATTTTCACCGTATGTTGTATTCGGAGGGCCACCCATTAACGCCGCTAGCATCGTGGCAAGACCGTCTCCCATAATCGATCGATGTAAACCAGGTCTTTGGATTAAATCCTTATGAACGACTTTACTTAATACCATTTGATGTCCAATATGCTCAGATAATGTAACGATTGAAACAGGAACCATTAACGCAATAATACTTAAAGTGACACCAGGGGAATAATGAACAAATGGAAAAAGAAAATCGGGCATTTCGAAAAATTTCGCAGCCTTCACACCGGAAAGATTAACTAACCCAACTATGGCAGCATATATATATCCTCCAACAATCCCAATTAATACAGGAATTAAATTTAAAAAACCTTTTAGAAAAATTGAGCTTAGTATCACAATCAGTAAGGTTACTAGTGCTACGGAAAAATGAAGAAGGCTATATTCTCCAGTAGCGTTATTCATTGCCATACCTACTGCTGTTGGAGCTAGGCTAAGTCCGATTACGATGATAACGGGTCCAACCACAACTGGTGGCAGTAATTTAATCAGCCATTTATGACCAGTTGCTTTGATGGCTAAAGCAACAATTCCATATACAAGACCTGCTAAAAAACTTCCAATCATAGCTGCACCTGGACCATCTGCCGCCGTTGCGGCTATGATTGGTGCAATAAATGCAAATGAGGAGCCAACATAAGCAGGAACTTGCCCCTTTGTAATAATGAGAAAAGTGATCGTTCCGACCCCACTTGAAATAAGTGCTACACCCGGACTTAAGCCAACAAGATAAGGAACTAAGATGGTTGCACCGAACATGGCAAACAAATGCTGGATACTTAAAACTAAAAACTTACCTGGCGGCGGAGTCTCATGTATATCCAAAACAACCTTCTTCGAATCTACACTGCTCATTTTCCAATCCCCCTTTACCTTTGTTATTGCTAAAAAGGTTTAACTAAAGTTCCTGTGGATACTTCCTTTTCCGAAAAAACTACATTTTCGAATCTACTGTTCCTTCTGCTACTATCACATCTTTTTCATTCTCTGTGATTTCCCAATCTCGCCCCACTGTGATACCTAAATATTTTTCATCATCTGGGTCTACTATTTCAGCTTGTGTATACTTTTTGAAATACCAATGCTTTGCTAACACATAATAAATAATCGCTCCAACACCGAATCCGACAAAGAAAGAATAGGCAGAGAAGAAATAGGATGCAATCCCTCCAATGATCCAAGCAATCATACCTGCCCAGTTGATTCCATTTGAATATCTATACTGTCCCTTTGTTTCATAAAGCTCTGGAACATTAACCCTTCTTTTTCTTAGAAGATAGTAATCCGTAAATAAAATACCGACTATGGCTGATAGAATTCCCCCAATAATAAGAAGAGCTGGAATGATGACTCCAAATAATTTCCAAGGTTGAACGAGTAAACCTATAATACCTGCTGTAATGACCCCTGCCCAAAATGGAAATTTTGGTCCTCCAACGTTCGAGAAGATGGTTGCGGCAGGTACTACGTTGGCAGCAGTGTTTGTGGACCATTGTGCGAGTATAATCATTAATAAGAGGATGACTAATACGAATCCTCCTGCTGCTTCCTGTAATGCAACAACAGGGTCATAATTTAAAACTGCCACGTATGCAACCGCACCAATGATAATCATTAATAAGTTAACAATTGGCATAACGACTACATTACCTGCAATTTGAGCCTTGTTTCGTTTAAACCAATTTCTTTCATACTTTGGAGCTTTAAAGAATCTGGATAACGAAGGCATATCAGCAGCAAGTGTGGCCCAAAAACCCATGTTTGCCATTACAACAACCATAAATGCAGTTAACGCAGCAGTTCCATTTACTGGACTTTCCACCCATGTCCAAATATCTCGACCTTGGTCAGCTGCTTTTCCTGAAAGGGAAATGAACATCCAAAACGAGATGAGTAAGATAATTGGAGCAGCTAAATCTGCAAATCTCTCAATTGCTTTCATTCCAAGAGCGGTGTTCACTAACTGGGCGGCGGCAAATAGTAAAAAGCAGATAAACCAGTTATCAAATCCAAAAAGAATGTTTAAAATCGCATTCATGGCGGTTGCACCAAAATAGGTATTAATTCCAAACCAACATGAAGCTGTGACACCCCGTACTACTGAAGGTATATGAGTTCCAATTGTTCCGAAGGGAGCCCGCATATAGACCGGAAACGA
The DNA here is from genome assembly GCF_036962685.1 of Bacillus sp. JJ1566. Classification (NCBI taxonomy): domain Bacteria; kingdom Bacillati; phylum Bacillota; class Bacilli; order Caryophanales; family Bacillaceae; genus Bacillus; species Bacillus sp. JJ1566. The sequence goes on from NZ_JBALOP010000059.1 coordinate 13,122, forward strand.
GAGTCCATGCTCGACTCCGATATCACCTATAAACGTCATGAAAAGCCCAATTAACACAGAGCCTATGATAGTTGCAACAATCACCCATCCAAGTGGTAAATGCCTAATGCCGTCTCCACCGATTGCAAAAGCCGCTAGTACTATCGCCATCCCTACCCAAATTAAGGAGAAACCAAACGCACTTATCTTCCTAGCGCCATGCCCAATTGGAAACAAATCCGGAGATTTCAAAGAATTACTACTTTTTTTCATTACAACACCCTCTCTTGATATTATTTTAAATATTCTGAATTATTCGTGTCCAGACTCACCTCATTTCCTATTCTTAAATAAAGGAAGGAGTTCTTACTCCTTCCTTCCTAACTCTTGCACTACATTGTGGCCGTTTTATCCTTCGCAATTTCATAACTTTCACCGTATTTCGCACGTTTAATAAATTGACCTGCTCCTAGTTTTCCAACGAACTGTTTATCACGGACAACAAATTCCCCTCTAGAAAGAACAGATACTGGTTCGCCGGTAAACTTCATACCTTCAAATGCATTGTAATCGACTGCCATATGATGGGTTTCAGCTGAAATTGTTCGCTCGACATTAGGGTCAAAAATTACAATATCAGCGTCCCCTCCGACCGCTATTGTACCCTTCTTCGGATACAATCCAAATAGCTTAGCAACTCTAGTAGAGGTTAAGTCCACAAACTGATTTAATGAAATTCTCCCTTTTTTGACACCTTCTGAAAATAGAACCGTTAGGCGATCTTCAATCATTGGTCCTCCATTAGGGATTTTCGAGAAATCACCTAAACCAAGCTCCTTTTGTCCTTTAAAATCAAACGAACATTGATCTGAACCAAATGTTTGAAGCTGCCCTGTTCGAAGTGCATTCCATAATACATCTTGATTCCATTCCTCACGTAATGGTGGTGACCAGACGTATTTTGCCCCTTCAAAATTTGGCCTTTCTAGATAGGATTGATCGAGAACTAAATATTGTGGACATGTTTCTCCCCACACATCAAAGCCCTTTTCTCTCGCTTCGGTAATGGCTTTAACAGCGTCTGCACAGGTAACATGGACAACATAAAGCTGAGAGTTTGCAAGTCCTGCAAAGGTTGCGGCTCGCTCTGTCGCCTCCCCTTCAATTTCCTGTGGTCGAGTCAACGCATGATAAATTGGTTCCGTCTTTCCTTCTCTCAAAGCCTTTTTCACAAGATAGTCAATGACATCTCCATTTTCAGCGTGAACCATAACAAGGGCACCTAAGTCTTTAGCGGCAACTAGTGTTTTAAATAAGGTTTCATCATCTGCCTGAAGCACATTTTTATAGGCCATAAACACTTTAAAAGATGTAATCCCTTCATTTTCAATAACGGATGGAAGTTCATTTAAGACGGTATCTGTTACTTCTCCAATTGAAAGGTGAAAGCCGTAGTCAATAACTGCTTTGCCCTGTGACTTCCCATGCCACGTATTAATAGCATCCTTTAGAGGCTCTCCTTTATTAGATAAGCAAAAATCAATAATCGTCGTTGTTCCTCCAAAGGCGGCAGCAATCGTCCCAGTTTCAAAATCATCCTTTGTAACAGTCCCTCCGAAAGGCATTTCTAGGTGGGTATGAGGATCAATTCCCCCTGGAAAAACATAACAACCTTTTGCATCAACTACTTCTGCACCTTCAGTAGAGAGATTCATCCCGATTTGACTGATCACACCATTTTCCACAAGAATTTCTGCTTGATAAGTATCTGTTGCAGTTACAATTGTTCCATTTTTAATGACCTTCTTCATCATAGCCCTCCCCTAAAAATACGATTATTTTACTGAGTCTATTTTACAGCTCACTGCACCTAGAGCAGCCTGACGCTCATTCCATGTCATTGGAGGTAACCCGCTTGGGACTTCAACCATATCAATCGCACCGTCTACCGGACATACAATCGAGCATAGGTTACAACCTACGCAGTCTTCCTCTCTGACTTTTAAAATGTTGTAGCCATTTCCGTCCTTAAGCATATCGATACATTGATGTGAAGTATCTTCACATGCAATATGGCATTTATTACAATTGATACAAACATCATTATTGATTCGGGCAACAATTTTATAGTTTAAGTCAAGGTCACCCCAGTCAGAATACCTCGGAACCGTTTTTCCAACAATATCCATGACAGAAGCAATCCCTTTTTGATCGAGATAGTTATCTAACCCTTCAATCATGTCCTCAACAATTCTAAATCCATGATGCATAGCAGCGGTGCACACCTGAACACCGGATGCACCCATTAACATATATTCAACAGCATCCTGCCACGTCGAAATTCCACCAATCCCGGAAATTGGAATATTGATATGAGGACTTCTTGCACAGTCAGCTACCATATTGAGTGCGATTGGTTTTACGGCAGGGCCACAATATCCACCATGTGCCCCTTTACCTCCGACATGTGGAATGGTGTTCCACGTATCCAAATCAACTCCTGCTAAACTATTAATTGTATTAATCATACTAATTGCATCAGCACCGCCTCTAGTGGCAGCCTCTGCAGTAGCCGTGATATCTGTAATATTTGGCGTAAGCTTTACAATGACTGGTGTTTGCGCAACTTCTTTTACCCAATAAGTTTGCTGTTCTACAAGTGCTGGCACTTGCCCAGATGCAGAACCCATTCCTCTTTCAGCCATTCCGTGTGGACATCCAAAGTTGAGCTCTAAGCCATCAACACCCACTTCTTCAACTCTTTTTACAATCTCATGCCATTTTTCCTGTTTAGGCTCTACCATTAAAGAGGCAATAATCGTATGGTTCGGAAAAAGCTTTTTCGTTTCTTTAATTTCTTTTAAGTTAACCTCAAGTGGACGATCAGAAATTAATTCAATATTGTTAAAACCCGCTACTCGTTGCCCATTAAAACTAACTGCTCCAAATCGTGAGGTTACATTTAAAATGGGGTCACCTAATGTCTTCCACACTGCTCCACCCCATCCAGCATCAAATGCACGTTGGACTTGATAACCGGAATTCGTTGGAGGTGCAGATGCTAACCAAAACGGATTAGGGGATTCTATACCTGCTAGATTAATACGTAAATCTGCCATTGATAAACCTCCTTTTCGATTTTTTATGCGATTTCTGAAACTGCACCGAACATTACCTTATGAATGGCATATGCCGCATCCTTTCCCTGTTGTGCAGCAGAAACTACCATCGCTTCACCTTGACCCTTTCCAAAAATCACATCCCCACATGCAAATACTTTTTTATTGGAAGTTTGGAGGGTCTCTTGATTAATTTTCACAACTCCACCGTCATGCTCAAGACCGAATTGTTCAATAAGCCCTATAAATCTTGTTTGCCCAATTGCCTTTATAACCGCATCAACCTCTAAAATGAACTCCGAGCCCTCAACTGGTACAGGACGTTTTCTGCCATCTTTCCCTGCCTCACCAAGCTCCATTTTGATGCATTCGATTGCTTTAACACGTCCCTGCTCGTCACCAATAATTCTCTTAGGTGCGGTTAGCCATCTAAATTCAACACCGTCTTGTTTAGCAAATTCATATTCAAAATCGTAGGCCGTCATTTCTTCAATCGTTCTTCTATAGAGGATTTTTACATTTTCAGCCCCTAATCTGACTGAACATGTCGCCCCATCAATAGCTGTATTCCCAGCTCCTATTACAACAACCCGACTTCCTAAGAAACGGTCTGAAATTGGTTTTGTTTTTGTTTCTTTTACAAAATCGATCGCATCATACACTCCTTCGAACTCTTCACCTTCAATACCAAGGGAAGGGACCTTGGACATTCCAATTGCTAGAATGACAGCATCGAAGTTTTCAAGGATTTCATCTACTGAAATATCCTCTCCGACTCTAGTATTCGTTCTTATTTTCACATCTACACTCTCTACCTGCTTAACCTCCCAGTAGGATATTTCCTGCGGAAGTCTGAAAGAAACAATACCGTAAGTGTTTAGGCCACCAGCCTTTTCCTCCGCTTCAAAAATAGTAACATCATAGCCAAGTAAACCGAGTTCTCTGGCTGCGGAAAGTCCAGCAGGGCCGCCCCCGACAATGGCAATTGTTTTTCCATTTTTCTTACCTGGCTCAAATAGCACCTGTTCATTGCGGATTGCCCAGTCCGTTGCAAATCTTTGTAAATCACCAATCATGATTGGTTTTGTGGAATGATTTAAGACACAAGCCCCCTCACAAAGCTCCTCTGTTGGGCAAACGCGGGCACAGCTTGCTCCGATAGGATTGGAGGTCATAATGGTTTTAGCTGATCCTTTTAGGTTTCCAGAAGCGATTTTTTTAATAAATGTAGGAATGTCAATACCAGTAGGGCATGCAGTTATACAGGGGGCATCATAGCAATAAAGGCAGCGATTGGATTCTTCAATGGCTTCACGGTTCGTTAGTGCTGGATTCACTTCTTTAAAATTCAATTTTAAATCTTGATACGAAATTCTTGCGCTTGAATGACTCATAGTTTACCTCCTTCATATAGTAAAAATTGCAAATTACAGAGGCACTCTATTTGCAATTTTATAATCCTTTAAACGGAAAGCGTTTTCATATTTATTTAGGATTTTCTACCACTTATTACTAAAACATGAATATTGTCCTAAAAATATGAACTTTGTGTCTATTTTACTTTCTTCCTGCTACGATTGCATTATACAGAGTGTTAAAAGATATAAGCTGTTAACCATTCACAATGTAAAAAAGAGCGTTAAATTTGAATCACGATCACTGTGATTTCAAATCTACGCTCTTTCTACTTTTAAATGTTCATTTTCAATTTGTATTTTTTTCGAAGAACTACTTTGCTTTTGATTCCTTATAAATCAATTTATTTACAGTCGAACTATATTTCTCAAAGAATTCACTCTTAAATGATTCCCACTCACCTAGAGAATCATAATATTTAGCCATGGTATTTTTCTTGCCTATGTTTTTTCCTCTAACCGTAAATTCCTTTGAAGGATAGTAATGAATCTCTCCATTCTTTTGGAGTTTTAAAGGAATGATTACAGAAAAATCAAATCCCATTTTTTTATCCCGTACCACCATCTTCTTGGTCACATTATTTTCCGTTCGCTTGATTACCTGTGTCAAACATAGAGCCCTCTCATTTTCAAATGTAAATCTGTTGGCACCCTTACTTTTTACGTTAGTCATTTATTTGTCCTCCTCAGGTAGTTACTCCTTTAATCATAACACATAAAAAATATTTAGCTAATTTATGTAAAAATACCCATTTTTGACAAAATGAAAAAGGATGAAATCGAGTTGATTTCATCCTTTGAATAATCGTCCGTCACTTTAGTGATTAGTTTTTGCCGTTACCATTGTTGCCTTGGCCATTTCCGTTGTTACCTTGTCCATTGCCATTGTTACCTTGACCATTACCATTGTTACCTTGTCCATTGCCATTGTTTTTACCGGCATTTTGATTTTGCTTATGTTCTTTAGCTTTTTGTTGGTTCTCAGCTTTTTTCTCTTGTGCTTGTTGTTTCTTTTCTTGTGCTTTTTGCTGAGCAGCTTCACGCTTTTCATTTACCTTTTCTTGTTTCTTTTCAACTACAGGAGTAGCTACTACTGGCTGTACCTCTGCTTCAGTTGTTTCTGTCTCTTCAACTACTGGTTCTGTCGCTACTTCTTCCACTACCACTTCTTGCTCAACAACTGGTTCTTCTGTTGTTTCTTCGATAGCTTCTTCTTCATGCTTAGCTGCAAATTTCGCTGCTTTTTTCTCTAGTTTTGCAAGCTTTTTATCTAATTTTGCAAATGATTTTTGAATGTTTTTCATTAATGCTTGCTGAGCAGTTGGATTTTTCACCTTTGCCAACGCAGCAGATAATGCATCAATGTTATTTGCAAGCTTTACTTCTACTTCTGTTTCCTCAGAATCCTCAACTACAGTTTCATCTTTTACATCATCTTCAGCCACTACTTCTTCAACATCAACAGTTTCTTCTTCAACTGCCTCTTCTTCTGTTACTTCTGTTTCTTCAGTTGCAGGCTCTTCAGACTCTGTTAAACTTTCAGTTGCAGCTTCTTGAGTTTCGATTGCTTTTTGAAGAAGTTCTTCAGCCTCTTCTGTTTTACCTTCAGCAAATAAAGCATTTGCTTCTGCGATACGCTCAGCCGCAAAATCAGCTAATAGCTTTGCTTCTTTATAATCATCAACAGTTACTGCAAGTCGTACTTTTTCAATCATAAGTTTTACAAAATAAAAGAAATCTCCAGGTACCAAAGAAGGTACTTCTTCAGCTTGAATTTCTTCTTCAGTTGCCTCTTCTTCAGTTACTTCTTCTTTTTCTTCTGATTCGACTTCTTCAGTTGGTTCTTCCTCTACTACTTCTTCACCTTCAACTACTTCCTCAGTAGCTTCTTCACTTACATTGTCTTGGACTACTTCTTCTTCAGCAACAACGTCTTCAGCTGTACCGTAATTAACCTGAATTTCTTCAACACCTGTTTCTTGTGTTACGTCTTCGTTAGCAAAAGCAGCAGGTGTTGCTAATGAAAGAATAAGTGCTGATGCTACAGTTCCGCTAATGATAGACTTCTTGAACTTACGTTTTGTCATGTACTAGTTCCCCCTAATTTTGAATTACGCTAAAGCATTCGACGAAAGCTGACAGGAATATGTCCGTCTATTACTAAAAAAATAATATATGATTCATAAGTCTAATGAAATGCTAAAAAATTTCCAAAAGACCTAGTGCAAAGGGCACTAGGTCTGATTAGTTTATTATTATTTTGTTGGGGCTTTTGTTATTTTTTCCGCAATAAGTTCTTCGATTAATTTTGTTGCTTCATCTACACTTTTCACGTGTAAGACTGTGCTGCGATCTTCTGATACTTGTTCCGCTGTATAATGATACCTCGGGTCGTAATAATATTCCAATAGTAATTTAACAGCCGATTTGTAATCACCGGTTTCTAGATCTTTTTCAATCTGTGTTGCAATTGGAGTATGAATTCTTTTTTTGATGCGTTGGAAGGCTGCCATACATTCATTCGGAAATTCCCACGGGCGGTAATCCTCTAAAATGTTTAAGACTCTTTCATCCATCGGCAAGTCAACAAAAATATGATATCCCTGTTCTTTTATTGTTAGTAAAAAATCCGGGATTGTTGCTCTACCAACTCGTTTGCTCTCCGCCTCTAGCAAAACATACGGAGATTCCTTTAGCTGAAGTACCCGCTCCACAAACATCAAATCAAACACCTTTTGATTATGCGGCTTTTTCCCAATCATTCCGAACACTGACCCACGATGATTCGCCATGCCTTCTAAATCAAGGACGGGATATCCCTTTTCCTGAAGCGTAGTTAAGATTTTCGTTTTTCCCGATCCTGTATACCCATTTATCACCAATGCCTTCGGCTTAAATTCTCTTGCAAGCTCTTCTAATGTTTCAACGACCCAGGTCCGATATCCACGGATTCCGCCAATCAGTCGTTTCGCATTGATTCCCATTAAATCAATGAGCGTTGCGGATGTTTTACTACGCATCCCTCCGCGCCAGCAATATACTATCTTCTCGTCCTCTGGGAGTTTTGCAAACTCTTTAATAAAGTTCGGCAGCTTGGCCGAAACAATTTCGAGGCCTTTTTCCTTTGCTGCATCAGGACTCACTTGCTTATAAACCGTACCAATTTCCGCCCGTTCTTCATCCGTAAAAATTGGAATATTCACACTGCCTGGTATATTGGATTCGGCAAATTCAGAAGGGGATCGCACATCAACAATTGCGAGTGGTTTTTCCTTCTGCAATTCTCGTAATTCATCAACAGATATATCTTGAAACATCTAATTTTCTTCCCTTCAATAGTATCTATCTACACTATGTCCACATTCTCTATCCTCTATTATAAAACACAAATACTTCCTTCGCATAAAAAACGCAATTACAACCATATTTAGAAATGATAGAATGGATATTATGCTTGAGAACGGAGGTTTTTTTATGCTCTTACCTTCACTTGCTAAAAAAATTATTAGCGAAGTACGAAGATTAATCGATGAGGATATTATTATCGTTGATATTTCAGGAACAATTATTGCAAGTACTGATACAAGTCGAATCGGAAGTTTTCATGAAGGTGCACTCCTTGCAAGTCGTGACCATAAGAAAATAATCATTACAAAAGATATGAAGAAAAACTTAAAAGGGGTAAAGGCGGGCATCAATTTACCTATTCTGTATCAGGAAAAGGTTGTTGGTGTTATTGGGATAACCGGAAATCCTGAAAAAGTTTCTGCATATGGAGAACTTTTGAAAAAAATGACTGAACTTTTAATTAAAGAGAGCTACTATGCTGAGCAGATGGAACTGGAGTCTCGTACCCTTGAAACATTTGTTTTTGATTGGCTTCAAATAAAGGAAAAATCAGAGGAATTTAGTAGTCGTGCAGAGCATTTAAATATCGATATAGATATGAATCGTCAGGTTATAATCGGGTCCATTAAGAGTGAGACAGAAATCCCACTTCGAGAAATATCCAATCAACTACTAAAAAGTTCATTTTTAAAAGAGAAAGAAATTTTTGTAAGATGGGGAAATGAACGCTTTCTCCTCCTTTTAACGGACCGTTCAAAAGAACGAATTCAAAAAATTCTTCGAAAACTAAAAATGGAATTAGAAAGTATTTATTCTGTGCAAGTATCTTTTGGCATTGGTAGTGAGGTTACAGGCTACACACTAAAAAATTCATTTGATGAAGCCGAACGTGCCCTAAAGGTTGCAAAACGGACTGGCTCGATTCAATTCGATAATGACTTAAAATTGGAGATGCTTGTTCATGAAACAAGTGGCAAAGTCCAATTAGAATATGTTAGGCGTACAATCGTTATGCTTCTGGATGATACCGAGCTGGTTAGGACCCTACTTGAATATATCAAACAAAATCAGTCTATCAAAGAAACCGCAGAAGCCCTTCATATTCATGTCAATACATTATCCTACCGTTTTAATAAAATCGAAGAAAAAACTGGCCTTCACCCAAGAAATTTTGTGGACCTTGTAACACTTTATCTTGGCATTTTACTATTAGATAAACCCACAAAAGTGTTTGAATAAAACTAATAATTTTTGTAGGTTTCTATATAGCGGAAATTTCCGCTTTTTTTTATGCTTATAAATAAGAAGATTTAATTGGAGGCGTTCACATGATTGATGCAAATGCAAAACAGCAATTTTTAAAAATTGTCGGTTCACAAAACTATGATGATTCAAATACAGGGCGACTCGTGTACTCCTATGATGCAACCCCGCAATTCCAGTCCATGCCTGATGCTGTGATTTCTCCTCGAAACAAAGAGGAGATAGCGGAGGTCGTCAAGGTTTGTAATGAAAATAAAATTCCAATTGTTCCCCGTGGTTCTGGGACAAATCTTTGTGCTGGCACTTGTCCAACGGAAGGTGGAGTTGTCCTTCTTTTTAAACATTTAAATCAGATTTTAGAGATTGATGAGGAAAATTTAACAATCACAGTCCAACCTGGCGTGATTACACAGGAAGTAACAAATGCTGTTGAGGCTAGAGGATTATTTTATCCACCTGACCCTGGTTCGATGAAAATATCCACTATTGGTGGCAATATCAATGAAAATTCGGGTGGATTACGCGGCCTTAAATATGGTGTAACACGTGATTATGTGATGGGGCTTGAAGTTGTGTTAGCGAATGGAGAAATCATTAAAACAGGTGGTAAGCTTGCGAAGGATGTAGCGGGATATGACCTTACCCGTCTATTTGTCGGATCTGAGGGTACTCTTGGCATTATTACTGAAGCAACGCTCAAACTCATACCTATGCCTGAATCAAAGGAAACGATTCTTGCACTTTATGAGGATTTGGAGGCCGCTGCCAAAACAGTTTCAAAGATCATCGCCAGTAAAATCATCCCGATTACGCTTGAATTCCTTGACCAGCCAACTATAGAAGCAGTCGAGGCTTTTGCACAAATCGGGCTACCGACTGATGCAAAAGCAATTCTTCTGATTGAACAGGATGGTCCTCCAGAAATTGTAAAACGGGATATTAAGAGAATCATCGAGATATGTAAGGAGGAAAATGCCGTTTCCGTGAAATCGGCTGAATCTGAAGAAGAAGCTGAAAGCTTGAGAACGGCAAGACGGGCTGCTCTTTCTGCTCTTGCACGGTTAAAACCTACAACTATTTTAGAAGATGCTACTGTTCCTCGTTCTGAAATTGCAAACATGGTAAAAGCGATTGGTGAAATCGCAAAAAAATACGATTTAAATATTTGTACCTTTGGTCACGCGGGAGATGGAAACCTCCATCCAACCTGCTTAACAGATGTTAGGGACCGTGAAGAAATTGAGCGAGTAGAAAAAGCATTCGAAGAAATTTTTGAAAAAGCAATCGAGCTGGGCGGAACAATCACGGGTGAACATGGGGTTGGCGTAATGAAAGCACCTTACCTAGAAATGAAGTTAGGTGCCTCCGGGATTGCGGCGATGCAAGCAATCAAAACGGGTCTTGATCCGAATAATATTATGAATCCAGGGAAAATGTTTGCGAAGGATTCAAGAAAACGTGTGGTGGTTTCAAAATGACAACAGCTCTCGAACAACAAAAAATCAAAGACGAATTCCAAACACGCATGGATCAGAATGAGCTATTAAATTGTATGCGTTGCGGGTTCTGCCTTCCAACCTGCCCAACCTATATCGAATCTGGCTATCAGGAATCTCACTCACCACGCGGAAGAATCGCATTAATGAAGGCTGTTGTGGATGGTCTCATTGAGCCCGATGAGGACTTCGAAAAGTCATTGAATATGTGTTTAGGCTGTCGCGCTTGTGAGCCTGTATGTCCATCTGGAGTCAATTACGGGCACCTTTTAGAGGAAGCGAGAGATATCGTCAATCAAAATAAAAAGCATTCCCTACCTGTAAAAGCTGTAAGGAAAACGGTCTTTGAAGGACTCTTCCCTCATCAAAATCGTATGCGTACCCTAACAGGATTACTTGGCGTCTACCAGCGTTCTGGGATGCAGAAAGTCGTTCAAAAAAGTGGGCTAATGAAGTTTTTACCCGATAGCTTGGCTACCATGGAACGCGTTCTGCCGGAGGTACCAACCTTAAAAGAACTAAAAAATCGTCCATACCATCTTGAGCCCATTGGAGTTCAAAAGAAAAAGGTTTCCTTTTTCACAGGCTGCTTGATGGATACGATGTTCATGAAAACAAATGATGCAACAATGAAGCTGCTTCAATTAGCTGGTTGTGAGATTGTGATTCCTAAAACACAGGCTTGCTGTGGGGCATTGCATGGTCATAGCGGTGAAAAACAGAAAGCAAAGGAACTTGCGAAACAAAATATTATCGCGTTTGAAGAAATCGAGGCAGATTATATCATTACAAATGCGGGTGGCTGCGGTGCATTTTTAATTGATTATGGACATCTTCTAAAAGATGAGCCCGAGTGGGCAGAGCGGGCGAAAGCATTTTCGAAAAAGCTTAAGGATATTTCTTCAGTTTTAGTAGAATTAGAGTTTTATAAACGGAAGCTTTCTCTTCCTGCACAGTTTATCACTTACCAGGATTCTTGTCATTTACGAAATGTAATGAAGACATCATCTGAGCCTAGAAAGCTCCTTCAAGCCATTCAGGGCGCAACGTATATGGAAATGAAAAATGCGGATAGCTGTTGTGGGTCAGCCGGAATCTATAATATCGTGGAGTCTGAAATGTCGATGAAAATATTAGATTCGAAAATGAAAAACGTAAAAGATACTCAGGCAAAAACGATTGTTACAGCCAATCCGGGTTGCTTGCTCCAGATGAAACTCGGCATTGAACGTGAGGGATTATCCGCTAAAATGCGGGCTGTCCATATTGTTGATTTATTACTTGAAGCAGTTGAAGGATAAATAAAAAACAAGAATCGTCAATGGGAACAGGACGATTCTTGTTCAGTAATAAACTTAATTCGTTTGAGTGGTATGAGTCCGAAATAACATTTCTGAAACAGTTACAAATTCATATCCGTCCTTTTCCAGTTTAGTGAGTATTTGATCTAGTGCTTTAATGGTTTGAGTTCGATTTCCGCCTGAATCATGAAAGAGGATAATGTTTCCTGGCTTTATACCCGAAATAACCCGCTTTGTTATTGTGTTAACCCCTGGATTTTTCCAATCTTCCGTATCTTGATGCCATGACCATAAAACAACATGATAGCCATTCTCGGCAGCAGTGTTAATAATGATATCATTATAATTCCCACCCACCGGTCGAAAAAGAGTTGGACTAAACCCTGTTATTTCCTTAAGTGAGTCAGTAGTTTTTACGATTTCATTTTCAAGTTTTTGGGAGTCTCTGATAATATTTGAATGATTGAAGGTGTGATTAGCAATTTCATGCCCCTCCAATACTTCTCGACGAATAATCTCAGGGTAAGAATTTGCATGTTTTCCTACAACAAAAAAAGTTGCTTTTGCTTTATGCTTTGCTAAAACATCTAAAATATCAGGTGTATAGACTGGATTTGGTCCATCATCAAAGGTGATAGCCACCATTTTCTCATTTGTCTTCACTTCCCACGTAATTTTCCCCGTTTTTTCATAGTCAAAGCGTTCTTTTGCCAATGTAGGATTATGATTGAAGGACAGTAAAAGGACAATCAATAATATGCATCTTCCCACGGAAGTTCCTCCTTTTCTCATAAGGATGTATTGGGTAGTTTATGGATTTTTTTCGATAATTATTTAAACTGAATCATTTTATTTCATAAAAAAATGACGAGACTTTACTCGTCATTTGGTACGTGTTTTATTTAAGGAAATATTTTTCTACATAATATTTCGTGACTGACAAATACTCACGACCATATGCTTTTAGCAATGTAATTTGTGGCGTTTTTGCTGGCAGCCCCTCCACTTCTAATCCGGCGTCTCTTGCAATTTGGGTCGAACGATAAAGATGATAATCGTTTGTCACAATAATCCCAAGCTTTGCATCCGTAGGAATAAATTCTTTCGAGAATTTAATATTTTCATAGGTGCTTGTTGACCGGTCCTCAAGGAAGATTCTTGCTTCCGAAATCCCTTTGTCCACTAGTTCTCGTTTTATCGCTTCAGCCTCAGTGATATCCTCCCCTGGACCCTGACCGCCTGAAGCAATCAAAATGGTATCCTCATTCTCCTTTGCATAGTCTGCAGCCGCATCAATTCTATATTGCAACGCAATGGATGGGATTTCACTGTTCACCTTTGCCCCGAGAATAATCAAATAATCAGCGTTTCGGGGTGGCGTAGCATCCGCATAATGTGAAATTTTATAATGAATTCTTCCGAAATATCCAACACCAATAATGAGTAAAATTCCAATTAGTAGTAGCATCATTTTCCTCTTTTTCAAAAAGTAACAACCCCTTTAGGGATATTCTACCATTATACCAAATAGACAAAAAAGGAAAACTTTAGGCATCAGATCAAAAATGATGCCCTGTGAAGTGCAGATGTTTAGTTAAGCCAATTTTGATTTTCCAAATCGTAGGATGGGATTGAGGGATTCAACGCGATTTCGGCCAGACCCATTACGTCCTCCGAATTCAGCTTTGAGATAAATCCAAGCTCACGTGTAGCATTTTCTGTTGACCATGGTTTATCTTTGTTATCTGAAACGCCATAATACGTACCAAACTTGACGGTGGATTGGATGGCTAAATCAAATAACTGGATCACATCCTCGTGACTTAATAATGTTTTATTAGTGCGTGGGATTGTTTGTAAATCTTTCACTTCATCCCTTCTAACACTGCCAATTCGCAAATTTATAACAGACAGATTGTTTTCTTCCTCAAAGGCTAATATATGGCCGATGTTTTCAGATGCCAATTTTAGCGTGCCATATAATGACCTTGAGTAGGGATAATCCTCAACTGTGATTTCACGACTGAGTGCTGAAACTCCATCTTTTTCATAAAAATCGGTCACATGATTGCTGCTTGCATAGACCACTTTTGGAATTCCAAGCTCAATTGCGGCTTTTAAAATGTAAAAGGATGCAAAAAAATGAATTTCGGTCTTTTTTCGAAATTGAGCTATTTCTTTAAAATCATTTTTAGTGTTTACATTAAGTAGGTTAATAAGCGCGTCACAGTCAGATGGAATTTTTCTTAAAAGATCGTCAAAATTTGTTGCATCGACCTCGATGTGGTTTGGGTGTTCGCCTACCTTTTTATCAAGAATGATGATTTCGTGTTTGTCGTTTAGCCCTTCTTCAAGGATGGAACCAATTAGACCAGTTCCACCGATGATGGCAACCTTCTTTTTCAATGTATTGCTCCCCTTTTTAACGAGTCATATTTTTTAAAGTTTGTAGTTTTTAGGAAAACATACATGAAATTAATTTGCTTTGTGAGCATAAAGGACGTTTTGACTGTGGTTTCGGTCTGTTTTGGTCTTCATCAGGCTTATGAAGGACATTTCAACTGTGATTTCGAACTGTTTTGGTCTTCATCGAGCTTATGAAGGACATTTCGACTGTGATTTCGATCTGTTCAGGTCTTCATCAGGCTTATGAAGGACATTTCGACTGTGATTTCGATCTGTTCAGGTCTTCATCAGGCTTATGAAGACCTTACCCATCATCATTTCGTTGCGTTCGGGCTTTCAACTTGCATCCACTTCAACTTTTTCCAGCTAAACCCCGACAATTTTATTCGGAGTGACGAAGTAAAGCTGTTTATCCGCCACACTTTCACCCGTCATTCGTTCCCAAATTTGCTGGTACAGGTCGATTTGCTTTCGATAGTAATTCGTAAGTTCAGGTAGTTGTCCAATGTCCTTTGGGCGATCTGTTTTGTAATCAACAATCTTCCATGCGCCATTTAGCTTGTACACGAGATCAATAATTCCACTTACAAAGATCGATGCTGCATTATCTCCTTTTTCAATCAACTCAAACAAAGAATCACCAGCATCCATTTTTAGCATAAACGGAACCTCTGTTAAAACATGGTCCGCAATTTGAAGCTCTGCCCAAATCATCGATTGTTTAAATCGGTCGACAGCTTGAGCAACTTCATCAAGTCTGCCTAATGAAATTTCATGATTTTTTAACGTTGAGATCATCACTTCTTCAGCTTCTTCCCCTTTGACAATCCTTTCAAACACCTCGTGGATAGCAGTTCCCCATGCCTTTCCCCCGCCTTCTTCACGCTCAATCCCAAGCGTGAAAATATCCTGTTTGTCTTCAGTCGGACTAAATGTTGAAAAAGATGGTTGTTTCCGATCATCAATCCAGTCAAGTAATCCCTGTGTTTCTTCTATGAATTCATCGCGCGTTATTATTGAACTCACTACATCTTTTTCCTCATAAAACAGCTCAGGTACTTCAATATCCCGAAGTCCAGGTATGCCATCAAGAAGTAGATTCCACGGGTTTTTATTATTTTTTGATTCGAATGCACTGATAATCATGGCTTTCTCCGCTCTTGTTGCTGCAACATACAGAACGCGGGTTTCCTCGGCAAGCAGATACGCTTCCTCTTCATCGAGGTAATCCTCCCAATGTCGCGGCTGTGCAACAGTTTTTCTCGCGAAGCCTTGCTTTCTTTCGAACATATAATAACCCGTTGATGATTGTTCTTCACGTCTAATATGGGACCAGATTTTATTGCGAATTTCTGGTTTTTTCCCAGGATGAGCTAAGAAAACGATAGAAGCCTCCAAACCTTTTGCTTTATGGACATTCATGATTCGTACCGCATTTTCATCTTCCTCAAGATTGATGACCTTTGTTTTTTCTTCAATTTGCTTTTTAACAAATTCGACAGCATGACTGAAGGTTGTTGCCTCGTCTTCCTCTTTACCACGCATTGCTTCAATAATTTGCAAAAGATTCGTAGCTTCTCGTTTTCCATAGCTTTTAGCTAGAAACAATGGGTACAGCCCGATATCCTCGATTATTTTTTCAATGACCACTACTGGTGAAAAGGATGTTTTCCACTTTGCATATTGTTTGAGCTTTGATAGCGCCCCTTCAATATGCCGCTTCGTACCCTCATTTACGTTTTTCGGAGTCTGGGCATACATGAAAAAAGCTCCCCCTGTTTGACCCCATTGATAAAGCTCTTCATCACTAATGCCAAACCAAATACTTCGTAATGCCGCTACCAAAGCAACTTGATCGGTCGGATCAACCAGAGCTTCAAGAAGTCGAATAAGATCCTGAAATTCAAGAATTGTACCAATTTCCATTTCCCCGCTGACGCTAACGGGGATTCCCGTTTCTTCAAGTTTTTTGGCATACACATCCATTCCGTCTTTTTGCCTTGTTAAAATCATAAATTCTCGTGGCTCATGACCTTCATTTATTAATTTTTGTATGTATGCCGTGATACATGTTGCATCTTCCTCAACCGTGATTGTTTTATTTTTCGCGAATTCGTCTGCTAAAACTAGCCTTTTAATCCCAGTAAAATCAGAGCTACTTGCTTCCTTATAGGAAGAGAGCGGTCGATAGGCAGCCTGGTGAACCGTCTCTTCTGCTGGCAGCTGCTCCTGAAATACTTGATTCAATAAGCTTGTTACGGTATCAACAGTTCTAAAATTCATGATTAACTGAAGCACTTCTCCGCCATGGGCTTCAATCAATTCCTTCACGAGATTGTAAATATCAATATCCGCTCTTCGGAACCGATAAATCGCTTGCTTCGGGTCCCCCACAACAAATAGCGAACCGGGACGTGGTTTGCACTTTGTCCAATTTTGTTCCGTGATATCCTCGCCCGTTAAATAAAACATAATCTCCGCTTGAATTGGATCGGTATCTTGAAATTCGTCCACAAGCAGCCTTTTATATTTACCTTGAAAATACGCACGCACTTCTGGATTATCTTTTAAAAGTGCAGCAGTTCTCATTAACAAATCCTGAAAATTCATTAACGAGCGTTCCTGCTTTATTTTTTCATACTCTGACAATGCTCCTTGAAACAAATCAATCACAAATGGGTGGCAATATTCACTCCATCGTACAAGCAATGGCTGGATATGAGCCTCGAAAAAATCTGAGATTCGCGCATGATATTCCTTTGCATCCTCTTTTGACGACCATTTATACTGGGTAACCGTCAATTTTTTATCAAACAACTGAAAAATCTTAATCTTTAATGCATCCGTTTTGTCATCGTATTTCACATGACGGAGGGCATCTTCAATTGCTTCCTGAAGATTATCAGGACCTTTTGGAATATCCTTCGGAATGCAGCGACTTGCTTCGTTTAATAGCTGAATGAAACGACGAAACACCTCATCGAGATTTGGCTTTTCAATCACTTCACTCGCCCATTCCACATCAGGGTAGTTCTTCATTTGGCAAAAGCGCTCCAATAAATCTTTTTCCTGAAGCCCTAAATCCTTCATTATTCTTGATTTCTGTGGATGATCCTGTTCGAGCTTCTGCGTATAAACAAACCAAGCTGCTTCGGCAATTTTATCATCCTCCGTATCCTCAAGCTCTGAAAAATGGACATCAATCCCCGCTTCAACAGGCCGCTCCCGTAGTAAACGTGCACAAAAGGAATGCACCGTTCCGATAAACGATTGTTCGATGTTTTGTAAGGCTTCCTCGAGTAGATATTTCAAGTCAAGATCTGTTTCTTCTTTAAAATTTTTCTCAAGAACGGTTAAAAAACGTGTTTTAAGCTCATCTGCTGCTTTTTTGGTAAAGGTAATCGCGACAATCTCATCAATTTTTGCAGAGCCTGTGTAAATCAGGTTCACCATTCGGTCAACAAGACTCGTTGTTTTTCCCGATCCAGCCCCAGCTTCTACAAGAAAATTTTTACCTAGAACAGTTGTTATTTTATCTCTTGCCTCCTGATCGACAATCACTTTAGTCATAGGCGCGCACCCCCTTAAAGCTTTTTAGTCCCTCAGCTGTTTCATCTTGTTGCTTTTGTTTTAATGCATCTTTATCATACGTAGAACGTCTGCATATATTTTTAAACTCACAGAATTTACATTCCTTCTCATCATCTGTCATCGTAAAATGACCATGCTCCACAATCGAAAGAAGCTTGTCTAAAATGTCTTTACCATTAGTCCGAGTTGTTTCCTCTTGCTCACGTACAAAGCGTTTTCCCGCTCCTTTTCGGGTTGGAAATAGATAGGAACTCTTTCTAACCGCGCCCGTCTCCATTCCCAAATGGGCCTCGATCGCTAACGTATAAAGGAGATGCTGCAGCTGTCTTCCACCTTTAAAAAATCCCCTCGTGTGATAGCCCCAACTGCTTCCCGTTTTATAATCAATAATATGGTAGAAGCCATCAGGAAGCCGGTCGATTCTGTCGATAATGCCCCTTACATGAACCGTTCCAGATGGAAGCTCAATCACAGCTGGTGCGTCTTCTCCAAACGAATATTCAAAATACAATGGTTCACCCAGCTCACTATTCTCCTCTTCAATTTTCAAAAAGGTCTCACACGACTCGATGATTTCCTCTGACTCTAGTCTTTCCGTTCGTAGATTTGGTGGTGGAACAACTGTTTTTACATATTCCAGCCTTTTTTTCGCAATCCTGGTTAGAAGGTCAATATGCATTGAATAGGAAGGCCTTTCCTGACGTTCTTTGATCTTTTGATAAAATTTCTCAAAAATTTCGTGCAGCAACGTTCCCCTCGTTTTGGCGTCTAACCATTTCGTCGGGTCATAGGTAACATCCTCATTTACTTTTAATCGCAGCACATTTTCTAAAAAATAGGCATAGGGACATTTCGCGATTTTCTCTAACTTCCCGGCGGAAATTGTAATCTCCGGATTTTTGCGGGGATCAAACCCGGTCGTATCACTTTCAATTTTTCCTTCATACACTGTAAATGCTGGATCCTGCCTCATTTTCTCCGCATGAAGGCCTCTCGTAATATTCTTAAAATCGGCTAAGAAAGATTTGTCCAGCTGGCTATTTTGAAAGTTTGTGATTTTTCCATACCACCAGTCTTTGTTTTCGAGTGGATGGTTTCGGTTTGCAACTGGGACGTTCTGTAGTAGCGTCTTAAAATCTGCTGAAAGATCACCTGTTTGAATCCGATAGCATTGCAAAAATAAATAAGCGGGTGTAATGGCTCGGTTTTCATTTAAATCGAATCTACAGTAACTAGCAGTAATCTCATTTTTCCCTGCAGAAGCTAGTAGCTGTAACAAGGAATATAGATTGCTTTTTGACCTTTCTTTTTCTAAAGGCAGGAACCGTCCTAGTTTTTCTCTTTCAGTATCAAGTAAAAGTGGATCTTCTCCTGACTTTCCCGGAAAACGCCCGTTGTCCATCCCCACTATAAACAAATGCTCACGATTCAAGTAGAGCCCATTTTTATAGGATGAAATATGTAAATAACCGGGCTTTGGACCCGACTGGCCAATGCGAATGGAAAGAAAATCTTCCTCGAATTTTTGTAGGGCATTTGTTATGGCTTCATTGGTATATGGAAGCACAGCCTCGATTCGTTCAAGCAATGCTTCTTTCGCCGCTTGGTCAAACCCTGAAGAAACCTTACAATAGTTCTCCAGAAAATACTTGATTGTTTTTAGCAGGTCTCCATAAATAATGGTCCCGTCGGATATGGTATTTGGCGTATTTTTCAAAGTAGTCGAAAACCATTTTAATAACCATTGATATTCACCAATGCGGTTATCTGAATCAGGTAGTTCAGTGATTTTAGCCTTGATTTGTGTAAGATAACGCTCCTTTCCCCAGCCGATGTTTGCTCCACGGAGTAGCGTCGCCCATTTTCTTTTTGATGGTGCTTCCTCTCCCATATCTAGCAAATTTTCCTGCAGAAGCTTTAAAAAAGCTTGTACACTATAAAAATCTTTCATCCAAGCTAAGATTCCAGCAACCATTTTTCCGGGTCTCGTAAATCCAATCGGTATCCCTTCCCCAAAGGTCACAGGTATTTGTAATCGTTCTGCTTCGTGATACATGGCTGTTACATATTTTGCGCTCGAGGTGTAAAAGATTGCAGCCTCATCAAACCGAATCCCTTTTTCCTTGATTCGAAATATAACCTCCTTAAGTTCCATTTCCTCTGTTTTTGCAGAAAAAAGCGACAGTGTCGGAACGGTTGTAGGTGAATTCTCCACATCAAACAAATAGCTTAGTGGCGTTTCATCCCTGAAAATCACCTTTGAAAATGGTGAACTCTCAGGCACAGCAATACCTCGTACTACTTCCATTGGTAAATAAAAGTAGTTTGTTGGAAGGGCAGTTTTTAAAAATTCAACCTGAACGTACGCTAGCCTTAAGTTGCTTTGCAAAATAAAGATCTGATTTCTAGAATGATATTTTCCTAGGACATTCCGATAAAGATCCGCTTCATCGACCAGTTTATATTTTTGAAGCAGTTGTTCGTAAGCCTCTAAAATGAGGATCATATCTTCGCCTTTATCGGACGAAACAAATTGTTCTCTTGAAAGTGTGCTGCCTATGTATCCAGCAAGGCGAAGCAGCTTTACAGTCTGATACATGCTTTGACTTAAGGCTGGTGTGATTTCGACCTCGTGAAAATATTTTAGGCTTTGCTTACGTTCAGTTAATAGGGTATACATCAAATGAGCGCCAAGTGGGTCGCTTATCAGTTGATTTTGTTGGTATGATGTCGTATCGAGCGCAAGATCCTTGACCGTTTTGATTTTGATATTAATGGCATGATTGTTTTTTTGAGAAAACTGCCTTAAAATTTGTTCACCTATCATATATGAATCCACAAGTAGAATTTTTTCTGTTAAAAAGTGCTGTTTGCATATGGTTTCGAGTTGTTTGATAAGAACTTCCATTGGTTTCACTCTCCTTTTGGGTGAATTTGGGGCGTCATGGTTGCGCATTTTTGTTTCTATCTGCGTGAACCGTTTTTGCAAAAATAAAAGGACGTCCAAATCTACATTCAGACATCCTTGTTGTGTTAGTTTAAAATTTCTCTTATCTTTTTTATAGTATTCCCATTTATTGGTTCACTAAACTTCCCATTTACACGTACCGCCGATCCGAAATGGTATTCAGTTGCGTGAACTTTTTCATGAAGCTCTGCTATATTGTCTGGTGATAGACCAGAACCTGGCATAATCACCGGTGATGGGTTTTCACCCGAGAGTGCCAGCATCGCCTTTAGATTTTCGACACCATCTAATGCCTTTGGCGCTCCCCCCGATGTTAACACTGTTTGAATCGAATCACTGTATTTTTGAAGGGTTTTATAGGCTTCGAGAATATCCTTCGCCTCATCAACTGCACGATGGAAGGTAATCTTCATTCCACCAGCAATCTCAATGACCTTTTCAAGAAAAACTTCATCAATTTCTCCATTTTCAGTTAAAGACCCAAACACAATTCCAGCTGCCCCAAGTTCCTTACATACTATTACATCCTCTAAAATAACTCGCTTGTCATCTTCCGAGTACGTAAACGAGTAGCCGTGAGGACGGACCATGACATGAACAGGAATTGACACCGCTTGGACAACATCTTTAATAACACCATAGGAAGGTGTTAAACCTCCTTCCGTCATCGCGGTTACCAACTCCAAACGGTTTGCACCATTCTGCTCAGCTAGTTTTGCATCCTCGCTATTTTGTACAATAACTTCTATTAACATTGTTGTCTTCCTACTTTCGTTCTGAAACCATGGGGACGATTCTTGTGGTACCTATTAAGGAACCGAAAGAACCGTACCCATGGTAACTCATTTTTTACGTTACTTAATCATCTTGTACATATAATAACCCATTGGTCCAAAAATAGACAGGAGTAGTCCAATCATATACCCCATGCCTAACCCTTCTTTACCTTGAGCGACATTTACCATTTCCCAAGCACCAATTGCCAAAAAGAAAGTAAGAAAAAAATTCATCACAATAAGCATTTTTCGAGAGATTCTATACATACCTTCCGCATTTTCATTCGTAATCTTTACAGGGTAATTATGAATATGTGGAAACTTACTTAAAATAAACATCAATTTAAATAAAAAGGTTGCGATAATTGGCAGAATGAGGGCACTCGCTTTTCCACCCCACCTGTCAGGCTCCCCCGCAAAATTAAAATGGGTCGGTACTCGGTCTGGAATCTCATTCCAATTCACGATGATAAATACATATATGCCTACTAAAAATAGGATTGAAAGCAGCTCCAATATTTTTTCTGATATGGTTTTCGGTAACTTCAATACTGGCTTGTCAGACAAAAAAACCACCCCTTCATACCTTTTAATACGAAGAAGGAGTGGGATGGGTTTCATTTTATGAGAATAATTTCAGCAATTTGTTCAATGTTGTTTCTTCAAAATCCTTAACAGCTGTCAAATAAGGTAAGGTCATCTCTTCTATTTGATTATCCCAGCTAAGAACAAGTGGGATTGGACCTGTTATTGTGCCATCCTCTAGAATAATCGTTTCAAGATAGTTTAATAGCAGTGTCCGGTCGATAACGGCTTCACCTGTGCCATCGGTTGTTAATTCAATTGTCCCCGAAATTGAAGTCCCTTGAATTTGAAAGGCAACCTCACTTGGAATCGGAGATCCAACCTCATTGTATGTAAGTTTGAGAATGTCAGGTGGTGTCTCTATCATTTCACTATAATTAATGTACTGAAGTTGAGCAGACCATGTCTTGATTGTTTCCGGTGTCTCCACAGGTTTAAACACAACCATTTCATACCATTTCATCTCTTCCTTATTACACCCAGCAAGTAAAATCATGATGAGAACGAACGATATTACCTTTAACAGTTTCAATTTCTCATCCCCCTTTTGAAAAGCTTGGAACCACGGGAACCATGAGGACGGTTCCTGTGGTCCCCCAACATAGAATTCCTTAAGGAACCAGGAGAACCGTCCCTCTGGTCCCTGTTACACTTCTCTTCTCATAGCTTTTAGGACATCGATTTTTGTAGCGCGTTGTGCAGGTCTCATACCTGAAATGATCGTGACGAGTAGGCAGATTGCAATACAAATCAATGGTAATGAAACTGGAATATGTGAGAACATTAAGCCTTCAGGCATTTCCTCTCCAAATGCTGTTTGAATGATTAATGGGATTGCTAGATTCACTGCAAAGCTTATTCCATATGCTACAATTGTTCCAAATAAAGCCCCTAAAATCCCAATGTAGCTGCTTTCAATTAAGAAAATTTTCTTAATGACTCCAGGATTTGCGCCAATGGCCTTCATGATTCCGATATCTGGCGCGCGTTCTGTGACAGCCATTGTCATCGTATTATAGATTCCAATTGAGGCGATTAAAATGGCAATAGTTCCGATGAAAATCAATCCTGCCTTTGCAATCGCAAACACCATGTTAACTTCCTTCAATTCATTTAAAACGGAATATGTTAAGTAATGGTCTTGGTCTAATACTTCTGTGATACCTTCAACTGCTTCCATATTGGTCGCATAAACCTTTATTTCATCATAGTTTCTTGACCCTTCAATTTGGTAGTCTTCAGCTATTTCATTCGGTCCAAGCACCATCCCTCGTGCTGTTCCAGTAAACTCTTCAATTTCTCCTAAAGTGCCTTCAGAAATAAACACGGATTGGTCGTAAATCCACTCTTTTGTTGGTTTCTTACTAACCCCTACAACCGTTAGTGGAATTTCTTTTTTTACTTCTTCGCTATCTTTATTTTGCATAACAGTTAAAGTTAGCGTTTTTCCTAGTAAGCTTTCTTTATATCGAAACTCTTCTTTTAGTTGACCATTCTCATTATAAACGTCAACATTTTCTCCAGCACCTTCTTTTTGAAGGCTTTCCACGAAATGATGCCCGACTACTATTTCATTTTCTTTTTCAGGCAAACGACCCTCAGATAATTCAAAGCCAGCTTTTACTTCAGATGGAAAATGAGTGACAAGTGTTTGTCCCCAAGCACCATAATCATCAATCTTGTAAATCCCTTCTTGGCTAAGCTGTTGCCTGCGCGTAACCGCCTTAACATCTTCAATCTTCTCAAAATGTGCAACATCTTCATCTGTTAATTCAAGAAATTTTTCATTACTGTCTAGTTTTCCGTGCACTTCAATTTGAGTCACAATTTGGCGCTCTGTGATATCTTTTACAATTGATTTATGCAAACCGAATCCTACTGACGCCAATACAATTAGGAATGCACAGCCCATCGCGGTCGCTAAAACGGTCATAAAGATTCTTGTTTTATTTTTCTTCATATTTTGTCTCACAAAGCGAAATTGATCGATGAATTTCATACCGCTACGACCTCCTCGACAAGATGACCATCGGCAATTTCAATCGTGCGATGTCCAATTCTAGCAACCTTTTCATCATGGGTGATAATTAAAAAAGTGATGCCAAGTTCCTTGTTTAGTTGTTTAATAAATTGTAGGAGATCATCCTCTGTCTCACTGTCCAAACTTCCAGTTGGTTCATCTGCAAGAATAATGGGTGGATTGACAATTAAAGCTCTTGCAATACTGACCCGCTGCTGTTGACCACCAGAAAGCTCGCTTGGATAATGGTCCTTACATTCTAATAAACCAACTTTCGCGAGCATTTTTTCGGTCTTTTGAGCACGCTCTCTTTCTCCTAATCCTTTTAAAATAAGGGGTAATTCTACATTTTGAAAAGCTGTCATGCTTGGGATAAGCTGAAAGCTCTGAAAAATAAACCCAAGATGCTGAAGCCTATAATCAGCAAACTTTGCTTCATTAAATTTAGTTACGTCAGTGCCGTCAATAAAGATTTGCCCTTCCTTTGGATGGATGAATCCACTGATAACATTCAAAAGAGTCGACTTCCCTGAACCACTCCGCCCAACAATCGTGACAATCTCACCACGATTCACCTCAAACGAAACATTCCTCAAAACTGGAATAACAGTCTTATTCTCCCTCTTCCCTATCTCAAAATCATGACTTACATTTTTTATCTCGATCATTGTTTTATCTCCTTTAATTTAACCAGGACCATGGGGACGGTTCTTCTGGTCCCAAAATGCCCTAAAAGCCTAAAATACTTGCTGCGAGCACCAAGGGGAACCAAGAGAACCGTCCCTCTGGCCCACCACTGGTTCCCTTTATTTTTTTCCGAATTGCATCCTGACTCCCGCTAATTTAGTGAGGATGAGATAGGCAATGATGCTGAATCCAAGTCCTCCGAGATGATAGGATAGAAGGCTTGGGGGTTCGTCGTACCTATGAGACGAGCCAAATACCATTCCACCGAATAGGTAGAAACAGATGAATACGCCCACTTTTAGGTAAGGAAACAGCTTCTCATAAGCCAAGATTTTACCGTTATTTTCACTTTTTATTCGGATTGATAATCGCTTTATCAAATATAACGAAATAATCGTTACAACAATCGGAATGATGATTACTGATAACGAACCTATAAAAGAAGCTTGTTTCCACACAAAGATTTCATTGATATCCCGTTCAAAATCCAATAATAGTAATGGAAAAGAGAGATTCTCAGCATAGGCATCAAACCTTTGGATTCCGAAGTTTTCTTTTATAAAATGAACACCTGTGATTGCTCTGTAGTGATCAGATATTCCTGACATGACTAAGTTATAGAGTCCGTATGGCAAAAACAGAAAGATCACACTAAACGCAAATTGTGAAACAAAACTTGCTCCAATTAAGCCAATAAACAGACTAAACGTAAAAACCCCTATTAAAGTTGCCAGTGCAATTACAAAGTAATACCCAAGTGCACCTAATGAAAGATATTCATGTAATACTGAATTCCCAAGTATGAACATTGAAATTAATACACTTACTACCAATGCTACTGTTAAATGAACAACTCCAAACATCCACTTTGAGAAAAAAATATCGCTTCTTTTGTATGGGAGTGCTAACGTAAAATCCAAGCTTTGATTTGTTCGTTCTAATCCAATTAAGGCTGTGGCCAATAAAATGGATGCAAGAACTTGAAACAATCCCACTTCTAAAAAGTTTCCAAAATATAATGAATATGGTTCAGAATTTCCCCATTCATCCCAATGTAAAAGCGAATTCTCCTCGATGCTTAAAAAATTATTTAATTTGTATGGAAAGTAAAGGCAAACCAACCAAAGTCCCCATACAACAAACTTTGATTGTTTATAATTCCTAAGCCAAAGTGCTTTATTAAACAATGTCATCCCCTCCTAATGCAGACACAAACATGTCTTCTAAGACAAAAGGCAATTCCTCTAGCAGCACTGGTTGCTGCTCTTTTAATCGTGATACTGTTTCTTCTATATTTCCTTTTATTAAAAGGGTGTACACACGTCCGATTTGAGATAGAACTTCAATATTTGGAAGCTGGTCCATTTCTATTGGCATACCGTTTTCTTTAAATACAATCTGTATTTTTTTATAATGGAGTCTTGCATCCTCCATTGTGACAATTGATTCAACCTCGCCATCTTTTAACATAATGATCGTATCAGCGATTTTCTCAAGTTCATCTAAATGATGGCTTGAAATTAGAAGTGAAATCCTTGATTCTGAAACTTCCTCTAAGAGAAACTGCAGGATTTTCCTTTTTACAATCGCATCTAGCCCATTTGTTGGTTCATCTAAAATAATCAGTTTTGCCCTCGTTGAAATGGCTAAAATGATAAATAACAAGGCCTTCATCCCTCGTGAGAAGGTCCGAATTTTTCGCTTTTCTGGAAGCTTGAAGCGCTGTAGAAGCTGATAAAAATAGGCTTTATCGAAATTCACATAAATTGCTTCATATAAATTCACAAGCTCTTTAATACTGTAACCATTAAATGTCGAGTTTGAATCTGGAACAAATACCATTTCCCCCTTAACTTCAGGGTGTATCACGATATTTTTATCTTGAAACACAACTTCCCCCTGATCCGCATCTAAAATGCCAACAAGGCTTCTTAGCAGCGTTGTCTTTCCGACTCCATTACGCCCGACCAAGCCAACGATTGACCCTTCTCCAATTGAAAAAGAAATATTGTTTAAAACCTTTTCTCCTTCAATGGTCTTTGAAAGATTATGAACGTTAAACATTGCTGTCCTTCCCCCCTAACTCATCGACATACTTTTCAATCCACTCAACAAATGTTTCTTTATTTATCCCTAGATAAGAAGCTTCTACGAGTAAAAGCTTTAATGATTGTTTGATTTCCTCCACTTTTTCATCATCCACCTTCTTTGGAAGCTGTTCGGAAACAAATGTGCCCTTTCCCCTTCTTGTTTCAATAATTCCCTGTCGTTCTAGCTCTTGATAGGCTTTGCTGACGGTGTTTGGATTTATAAGCAAGGTCGAGGAGAGCTCGCGAACACTTAATAATTTGTCATTCGGCTGAAGGACTCCTTTTAAAATGAGCTCCTTGACTTGGTTCACAATTTGTTCCCAAATTGGTGTATTACTACGTTCATCCAAATGAAAATACAAGCAAAACACCCCTTTCAGTTGTTCTTTATCACTCGTGTTTTAGGTGTATTACATCATGTAGTACACTTAATACATTAATAGACATTTACTTTTATGTCAATATACATCCGCCTATTTTTTGCAAACTTTGAACCATGGGAACCAAGGGGACGGTTCCTGTGGTTCCTTGGACTTTATTTAACCCTCAAACTTAATCAGGAACATTTGAAGGAACCAGGTGAACCGTCCCTCTGGTCCCTTCGAATCGTTTCTGTTACACTAAATAGGAAATATTTACACTTGTGCTAATTGTTTAGCACGTAATTAAAGGAGAATTCTTATGTCTAAGTTCGAACAAATGCTTGAAAAATATGCTGATTTAGCTGTACGTGTGGGTGTTAATGTTCAAAAAGGACAAAATCTTCTTATTAATGCACCTATTTCAGCTGCAGGATATGTAAGAAAAGTTGTCAAAAAAGCATATGAGGCAGGTGCAAGAAATGTATATGTCGAGTGGAATGATGACGAAATTACACGCACTCGCTTTGACCTTGCACCAGATGAAGCGTTTCTTGATTATCCGATGTGGAAGGCAAAAGGAATGGAAGAACTTGCGGAAAATGGAGCTGCCTTTTTATCTATCATTTCGTCCAATCCAGATTTATTAAAAGGCGTCAACCCTGAACGTATTGCCAACGCGAATAAAACGGCAGGTCTAGCTTTGGAAAAATACCGAAATTATTCTCAGGCGGATAAAGTCAGTTGGTCTGTCATTGCTGTCCCTTCAGAGAGCTGGGCTGAGAAAGTATTCCCTGGCCTATCCTCAGAGGAGCAAGTCGAGAAATTATGGGATGCCATTTTTCAAGCAACTCGCGTCGATGTCGAGGACCCTGTTCAAGCGTGGAAGGAACACAATGCAACATTACATGCCAAGGTTGAATATTTAAACAAGAAAAAATATAAAAAATTACATTATAAAGCACCTGGAACAGACTTAGTGGTCGAATTACCTGAAGACCATGTATGGATTGGCGGTGGTGGTGAAAACGAACAAAACATTGAGTTCGTAGCCAATATGCCGACTGAAGAGGTGTTTACCGTTCCTAAAAAAGACGGTGTAAACGGATTCGTGAGTAGTACAAAGCCGCTTAATTACGGTGGAAGCCAGATTGATCAATTTACATTAACTTTTGAAAATGGACGAATCATTGAGGTGAAGGCCGAAACAGGTGAGGACACGTTAAAACGTCTTGTAGAAACAGATGAAGGCAGCCACTATTTAGGTGAGGTTGCACTTGTGCCACATAGCTCACCTATTTCACAATCAAAAATTCTTTTCTATAACACACTTTTTGATGAAAATGCATCCAATCACTTCGCCATTGGAAATGCATATGCCTTCTGTATTGAAGGCGGTAAAACGATGTCACGTGATGAGCTTGTGAAAAAAGGTGCAAACTCAAGTATCACACATGTCGACTTCATGGTTGGCTCAGGTGAAATGGACATCGACGGTATAACTGCTGACGGCACAATTGAACCTGTCTTCCGCAACGGAAACTGGGCTTTTTAACAAGAAAAGTGCAAGGCGCCTTGAGAAGGAACATCGACTAAATACTGCCACGTCCTTAGGCAAAAATCGATGTCAGCACTTCCTCGAAAANNAAGTCAAGCATAAGACGACCCCAACCTTCCGAAGTGATTGGCTAGACCAGAGAGCTGATGGCGCCAGGAACTAGACAAACACTATGGCATCACCGGGCATTAGCTCCGAGTGGTGCCTTTTTTCTTCCCAATCCCCTATTTCCATTCAAAAATTTTCTCATTAATTCTATTGAAATTGTGTCAAGTTTGTGTAAATATAGATGACAAGACAGATGTATTTCCATCTTCTCGAACTTTTAACAAAGTAATCTACCTAAGTTTGTGAAGTTATTCTCAAACTTATTTATACTAGGAGGCAAACTATGAATATAGTAAAATTGCGAAAAATACTTCAGGAGTTTTTGCTTGAGGATATTGGTGATCAGGATGTAACCAGTCAATCGATTTTTCCACTTGAACAAACGAGTCAAGGTGTGTTCATCGCCAAAGAAAATGGAATCATTTCAGGATTAGCCATTATTAAAGAAGCGTATCACCTGTTAGATTCAACCATTCAAGTTGAGCTTCGTTTCACTGATGGAGATCTTGTTTCAGCGGGCGATACAATTGCAACCGTAAGCGGTCCAACTGCTCATCTGCTTACTGGTGAAAGAGTTATTTTAAATCTCCTACAACGTATGAGTGGTATTGCAACGGTCACAAACAAATGTGTAAATGCGTTAAACGACCCTTCCATCCAAATTTGTGACACCCGAAAAACAATTCCAGGACTTCGGATGCTTGATAAATATGCAGTCGTATCTGGAGGCGGTAAAAACCATCGTTATGGCCTTTATGATGGTGTCATGATTAAAGATAACCACATTGCCTACTGTGGCTCCATTACAAAAGCCGTTCAAGCCGCACGTGAAAAAATTGGCCATATGGTGAAAATTGAGGTTGAAACTGAAAATCTGGAAGAGGTATTGGAAGCAGTAGAAGCTGGAGCAGATGTAATCATGTTTGATAATCGGAGCCCAGAAGAAGTGAAGGAATACGCTCAACTAGTGCCTAAGGGCATCATCACTGAAGCCTCTGGTGGCATTACCTTGGATAATTTAGCTACCTACTCTGGAACAGGTGTCCAGTATATTTCATTAGGATTTTTAACTCATTCTGTTAAAGCACTTGATATTAGTTTACAGGTTAAAGAAGGAAACAAAAAAACTTCCTAACCAAATAAATCATGCCACTGCTCTAAAAGTCGGAGTATAAATTCGCTAATCTCATTTGAACATTAGCATAACCTTTGGGGGTAAAAGTGAAATGTCTCACAAAAATTGGACTTTATCTTTCATTTTATTATTATGTAGTTTATTACTAGCAGGTTGCATGAATAAAGTTGGCGCGGTTTCTGTCGGTAATTCAGACGATATTCGAACAACTATTATCGGGGGACGAACTGGTGGGGCATGGTCTGTTTTTACAGAAGGAATAGCTGAGTCGATTCGTCGAGAAAATGAAGGCTCGTTTATTACGGTAGAGCCAGGTGGAATTGTAGAGAATCCTGCGAGTGTAGGAACAAACACAGTTCCATATGGAATTTCGTACGCCATGACAGCTTATGCCGCATTCAGTGGAAATGAACCCTATAAAGAGGCTTATCCGGATATTCGGGCTATCAGTGTTGTGATTCCTGCAAACTATTATCAACTGATAGCACGGGGAGATGTAGATTTTGATTCATTAGATGAGGTTATTGAAAAAAAAGCGCCAATGCGCCTCGCTGTTGACCAAAGAGGATCAGCCGGTGAAATCATTACACGAGCCATTTTAAATGAGTACGGTGTAACCTATAAAGATATCGCTTCTTGGGGTGGTTCCGTTGATCATTTAAGTGGATCAACAACCTTTGAATTGATGGCGGATAATCGAATTGATACGTCTGGAGATGCAGTTTCAGTTCCTTCTAGTGATATTTTAGAAGCGGCTATCACAAATAAGTTGAAAATTATTTCTATGAATCAAGATATCCTTCAAGCTGTATCAGAAAAATTAGGAATGGAGCTAGGTACAATCCATGCAGGAAGTTATGATTTCTTAAATAAAGATGTAAATACCCTGTATACTCCTGCGATTTTGATTGTTCATAAGGATGTACCAGAAGAAGAAGTGTACCGTGTCACAAAATCGATCTATGAGAACTTTGAATACTTAAGCACTGTTCATAAAGAATTTAAAAATCTATCAGACGAAAACTTTAGCAAGGTTGGGAAGGTCCCGCTCCATCCAGGTGCAAAGAAATTTTTAAAAGAACAAGGACTAATTCACGAATTTTAGAAGGGAGTTCCCAACATAATGGGCTTTAAACATTATCTAACAAGAGCCTTCTCTGAAGGTGAAAAGCGCCACTTAGCAGGACCTCATTTGAAAATATTTATAGGCTTCGCATTCATTCTATCAGTATTCCAAGTTGGGTCCGTTGTTTGGGGAAAATTAGATCCGATTCAGCTGTTAGCGACGCATTTATCACTCATTCTCATCTTATCTTTTATGTATTATAGTTTTTCAAAAAATAATGGAACGAGCGTTTCCCCAACAGTAGTAGATTATATCTGTACTTTTTTAGCACTAGGTGCGGGAATCTATTTTAACATTCATGCGGTACGGATAGCAGAACGGATTCCGGTTGTTGACCCATTGTCTTCATTGGATTTACTGGTCGGTCTCGTATTTGTCGTATTAAGCATTGAAGCAGCTCGCCGGACGATTGGAATGCCAATTGTCATCATTGTCTTAATTGGAGTTGGCTATGCACTGTGGGGCCATCATCTAGGTGGACTCATTTGGCATCGGGAATTTTCGATTTCAGAAGTAGTTGAAGATTTAGCTTTCAGTTTTAATGGACTATGGGGTTCACCGATTGCTGTTGCTGCATCCTTCGTGTACATGTTCTTATTGTTTGGCGCCTTTTTACAAAAAGCAGGTGCGGGTGAGTTTTTCTTCCAGCTTTCAACTGCTTTAGCCGGAAGAACACGTGGCGGAGCTGCAAAGGTAGCCGTACTAGCAAGTGCGTTTTTTGGGATGATTTCCGGAAGTCCAACAGCCAATGTCGTGACGACAGGTTCGTTTACCATCCCGGTTAGTAAACGCTCTGGCTACAAACCATCATTTGCAGCAGCAGTTGAGGCAGCTGCATCTACTGGTGGTAGCATCCTCCCACCGATTATGGGATCATCCGCCTTTTTAATGGCAGCGATCACACAAATACCTTATATATCAATTGTTATTGCTGCAATCATTCCAGGAATTCTATACTACATCTCCTTACTAGCCATGGTTCATTTTGAGGCAGTAAGATTAGATTTACCAAAAGCAGAAAAAGAGGATATCCCTAAAGTCTCACATGTGTTAAAAGAAGGCTGGTACTACTTTATTCCCCTTGTTGTCCTGCTCGTTTTTCTATTAAATGGGTATAGTGCGTCAAGGACTGGTTTTTATGGTGTATTGGCTATTGTCTTAGTGAGTTGGTTCCGGAAAAAAACGCGAATGGGTGTTAAGCAAATTTTCGAAGCGATGGTTGATGGTGCAAGATCCTCCATCCCCGTTACAACGGCATGTGCAGCTGCAGGGTTAGTGATTTCTGGCATTATGTCGACAGGTCTTGGTGGAAAATTAACAAGTGTTGTACTTGGGTTAACTGAAGGTATGCTTATTCCAACCTTAATTCTAACGATGCTCATTTGTATTGTTTTAGGTATGGGGATGCCGGTAGCAGCTGCGTATATATTAACGGCAATGTTAGCTGCTCCAGCGTTGATGGAATTAGGTGTTTCGTTAATGTCTGCGCATTTATTTATCGTCTATTTCTCCATTTTTTCTGCGATTACACCGCCTGTTGCCGTTGCAGCCTATGCCGCGGCTGGAATTGCAGATAGCAATCCAAATCAGGTTGGGTTAGAAGCTGTTAGACTTGGAATTGTTGGCTTTATCGTGCCATTTATGTTCGTGCTCGAGCCTGCATTATTGCTAGATGGTTCACCGGGTGAAATCATTGTTTCTTTCTTTACTGCTGTAGTGGGAGTTGTAGCATTAAGTGGAGGAATTATCGGTAGACTTCGAACGAAAGCTAGCATTCCAGACCGAATTCTCTTAATCACGAGTGGTCTATTGCTCATCTACCCTCATGTTCTATTCAGTGGTTTAGGTATCATTTTATTCGTTTTCGTTTTTGTACTTCAGAAAAAGCGTCATATTCAATACACGCCTTTACAAAAAGGTGCCTAAGTAGAAAAAGTTCAGTGTTATAAAGCACTGAACTTTTTTCTTACAGCTCTTTTTTCTTTTTCAGTAAGGCTAGTAGTTTTTTATCTAGTTCCTCGTATTTAGGGTCATCCTTTGTTAACAATGATAATCGACCGATTGCTGCACTAATCTCATTATCAATGAGAAGCCTTTCCTCTTCCTTGTTTTGTTCAGTGACTGGTTCTTGCCTATACTCCTCTATCCCCATTTCAACCCTCTTAATGATACTATTTTCAAACACAAGCAGTTTGTTACACATTTTTTCAAGAAAATAATAATCATGGGAAACGGTAAGAATCGTACCTTCATAGGATTGCAGCATTTTTTCAAGTGATTCCCGACTTGCGAGATCGAGATGGTTGGTCGGTTCATCTAAAATAAGCAAATCTACTTCATCCAATAACAATTTTACAAGCTTCACCCTTGTACGTTCACCTAAGCTTAAAGTCGAAATCGTCTGATTGATTTTATCGGCATTAAATCCAATGTTTGCAAAAAACGTTCTAGCTTCACTTATCTCGTCTTTGACAGTGAGACCGAGATAATCAAGGATGGTCTCCGTTTCATCCATATCCGTTACATCCTGAGATAAATAACCGATTTTTAAGGAATCACTTTTCCAAAGCTCCCCAGTTGAAAGCTCTGATTCTCCCATCATTACACGAAGCAAGGTCGTTTTCCCACAGCCATTTTCACCAAGAATGCCAATTCGTTCACCAAATTTCACATAAAATTGGATATTCTGGAACAATTGCCTCTCACCAAAGCTCATTCCTCCATTTTTCACTTCAACAATACGTTTCCCTCGCTTCTTACTCTGTTTCATATGAAATTGGATGCCTTCCTTTTCCTTTGGCTTTTCGACCTTGTTTTTCTCAAGCTCTTTTTCAAGGCGCTTCATTTTTGATTTTATTTGTTTATCGATTTTCTTTGCCTTTACCCTGTAAAATTCCTTATAGCCCTCTTGCTTTGTCGATTGGCGATGCGCTTTGTCCGACCAATTTTGTAAGTTGCTCATTTGGTTTTCAATTTTCTCTTTATGCTTTTGTTGGATATCATAGTGATGGAGCTGGCTTTGGTATTGCCTTTCCTTTTCCTTATAAAAATCCGAATAACCACCTTGATAAATGAACGATTCGCCGTCTTCTAATTCAATAATTTTCCTTACAGTTTTATCAAGAAAATAACGGTCATGTGAGATAACAATGATTGCACCCGGGAAAGCTTTCATTTCTTCAATCAGCCACTCTACGCCTTTAAAATCAAGATGATTTGTTGGTTCATCAAGCAATAAAAGATCTGACCTTGATGCCCAGACCTTTGCAAGTGAAAGCTTTGTTTTCTCACCACCACTTAAATGTGCTCCTCGTTTTTGATCCAAGGTTTGGACTTTCGTTAACCCGAGCTGACTAGTTTGCTCCAATATATCACCTGAAATTTTTGCTTCTTCAAGGTCACGAAGCGCATCCACAGCAGCCTGCTTTACATACCCAATGGAAATCGGTCCAGCTGGCATCTCAATATTTCCTTTATCCATCTCAATTGTTCCTGTTAAGATGTTTGCCAATGTCGTTTTCCCTGCTCCATTATTTCCAACAATCCCGATTCGATCTCCTCTTTTGACGTCAAATTCAATATTATTCAAGATAACCTTATCTCCGTAGCTTTTGTGGACCCCACTTATTTTTAAAATCGTCATAAAAAAAACCTCCCTAGATTGTATCTAGAGAGGACGCATTATTCCCATCACAAAAAACGTACAAATGTATATTATACAAATGGACATGGATTTGGGCATACGAATCCTATTCTCTAGATACACGTTTTTCATTATTGAAAAAGTTGTACGAAAATAAGATTAGTTATCCATTACCCCTTACCCATTCCTTTCCAATTTTGTTAGTTCTAGTTTATGTGGATTCGAGATATCTGTCAACCCTACCCTACACATACTTGATTTTTCCCGTTTTCTTTTGCTTCATACAATGCTTTATCTGCACGATTTAGTAGCATTTGAATGGAATCATGTTCTTCTTCTCCTGTTACTCCAAAGCTTGATGTAACAAAACCTACTTGATCAAAATTTGTCTGTTCAAGTAATGACTGAATTTCTTTCGCTATTTCACAAGCGGTTAAAGGAGAGGTATTACTTAAAATAATCAGGAACTCTTCCCCTCCCCATCTGCCAAGTACTCCCTTATCACCAAGATATATTTTAATAGTTTCCGATAATTTGATTAATGCCAGATCACCAATATCATGACCGTATTGATCATTAATGTTTTTGAAATCATCGATATCAAACAAAATGATAGATACCCTGCTTTCCTTCTTTAATTCATGTAATAGCAGAGAATGCATATACCTACGGTTCGGCAAATCAGTTAAAAAATCTGTGTTTGACATCTTATCTAATGCATTTACTTGTAGGTATACCTGTTTGAGCTTTTGAAGAAAATAAAGGGCAATTACATAAACAATATTGGAAAGATGGAATTGTATGATCGGGCTTATACTAAAACGATCAAAATTCCCGAATAATATATAATCAATCGAGATTATAGTGGTGATAACAAGGAAGCCTAGTGAAACGACAAGAGCTCTTTTTCCGTCAAAAGTAAAATAGATAAAAATAAAAAATAACGGAATCCAATTAAAGAATTCACCAAACATATAGAGTCCATTGACCCCAAATTCATAATGAATGGCTACCCAAAACTTTCCCCCGAATAGACCACTAACAAATAAGAATGTTAAGTATTCGATGTAAAGAAACTTTTTCGGAGAAAGCCTAAAAATCAACAAGTAAACGAAAACCAACCATACAAGTAAAGTTGGTAAAGCAACACGATTAAAAAAGCTATTATAATCATTAAGATTCTCAAGAATGATGGCAATAGTAGACGCGATTATTAAAAACGGGAGCATGAATTTATATGTTTTCATTTTTAAATCAGTAAAAGAATAATTGGTTTGAAGTTGTTTCAAGACTGCTCCTCTTCCCTGTCCGCAATTATAGGCTATAATAGATTTGATTACCTTTATTATAAGAGAAAAGGGCAGTATATTTAAACATAAAGAATGAGGAGTTTTTATGGAAAAAGTTGAGGTTTTTATTTTATCCGGATTTTTAGGAAGTGGTAAAACCACTTTATTACAAAATATTCTTACGCAAGAAAAGGATTTAGGGCGAAAAGTAGCGGTTGTAATGAATGAGCTTGGCCAGGTATCAATTGATTCAAATGCGGTTTCAGAAAATACGCCTTTAAAAGAGTTGTTAAACGGCTGTGTTTGCTGTACGATTCAAGGCCAGCTTGAGGTTCATCTACAGGGGCTTCTCCAAGATCATGACCTTGATGCCATTTATATTGAAACAACAGGGGTTGCTCATCCAATTGAAGTGTTGGATGCATGTATGTCTCCACTATTTGCGGATCAATTATTTGTTCAATCAATTGTGACCCTTATTGATGTGAAGCGTTGGAAGGAAAGAGGCTTATTAAGTGCTCAGCTGCAAATGCTCTTACGCGAACAGGTTCACCATGCCGACGTTTTGTTACTTAATAAAGTAGATCAATTATCAGAGATGGAACAAGGACAAATGATTTTTGAAATTCAATCGATAAACAGTGATGCAAGATGTTTGTTGACGAAATATGCTTCTGTGAAGCTTGATGAACTTCGTACAGTTAAAAAGGCCCCTCGCAAGCAGCACGAACGTGCCCATGTCCATCTTGATTTGAAGCTAAAAACGTTTGTACATACATTTACAAACCCACTTGACCTCGATTTATTCGAGGATTGGCTAAGAAAGATGCCTGATACGATTTACCGAATTAAGGGCTATTTAAAGTTTACCCATTCCACTAACACTTATTTGTTCCAATACTCTTATGGAACACCGATTTACTTAAAAGAACTTATGAATTATAAGCCAACGTTAGTATTTATCGGTGAAAAATTGAATCCAGATTGGATGAAAGCGGAAATGGAGAAGCTCGAGGAAGAAAGTTTAAAGGTGGAATAGTTAATTTGGC
The DNA here is from genome assembly GCF_036962685.1 of Bacillus sp. JJ1566. Taxonomy (NCBI): domain Bacteria; kingdom Bacillati; phylum Bacillota; class Bacilli; order Caryophanales; family Bacillaceae; genus Bacillus; species Bacillus sp. JJ1566. Next base: position 50,433 of record NZ_JBALOP010000059.1, read on the forward strand.
CCTATTTTATGATAATTCTGCCCTAACTAGAAGGAATTGTTCCCTAACTTACATTGATTGTGCCCAAACCTGGATAAATTGTTCCCTATCCCACTACCTGCAAGCTTGGTCCAATTTCCCAAGCATCATTTCTCCGATGCGTGGCACCTTAATAATGAGTAATCGTCTGGTTACTCAAAAACTTTGTCGGGAGTGATGTATCATGGCAAGAAACAAACTATTGGTTCCTGGTGCTGAAAATGCTCTAGATCAAATGAAAGAAGAAATCGCCAATGAGTTTGGTGTTCAGCTTGGTGCAGATACGACCGCACGTGCTAACGGCTCCGTCGGGGGCGAAATGACGAAACGCCTCGTTGCCATGGCACAGCAACAGCTTAAAAATGGTTCGCAACAATAACCATATCTTTCTGGGGGCCCTCTTACGTGGCCCCCTTTTGTTGTTCTTCCATAAATCCACGAAAAAAACCGTCACCTTTTAGAAGTGAACGGTCTTTTGATCATCTATTATCTCAGTCGACATCATCACAGTTGGTTTTTCCTTTGCCTCAATCGATCTTACTCCGAATAAAATCATTCCCACAACTAATAGTGCAAACAACAACACAATGATACAATTTTTTACTAATGCCATCTGTCCCACCCTATCGTTTTTTAAACCTTTAATTTCCAACAAAACTATTCTATTCACGATTTTCGGTTTTATTCCCAAATATTAAAAAAATGAATCAAATGCGCAATTGCGTATTTGCGCCCAGATTTTTTCGAGCATGCTCGAAAAGTTTCCTTTGAAAATCTGTGGCATCCGCCGGAGGCTTTAACTTTACCAGCAAAATTGAAGATTTTTGCTGATAAAGTTAAAAACATCCTCGAATTTCTCACTTTTCAGTTAATGGGACATATAGTGTAGTAAAGGAGGGGAAACGATTGGATAAATTTGTATTTTTGTTTGTTGCGTGTATTTTAGCAGGTTTTGCCCTAATTAGAGTAACTGCGTATGACACTGTTTTAGTGAGCTTACACTCCGTATTTACTCTAGTGGGTGCTATTACAATTATTGTCTTTTCATTTGTTCTTATTTTTAAGGGAATTTTAGCATTATTAGGTAAATGATAAGCCACCCTTTGGGCTTATCCTTTTTTATTTCATAGGAGTTTGTACCTTTCAGATTTCCACTTGTGCCATATGCTAGTACTATGATGATTATGTAGAGTAGGTGCAAAGCATATGGCTTCTATCTTTTTAGGACCGATTGAAATTAATAGCAATGAGGGAATCATAATTACTGGTAATTCGTTTTACGTTTCTCCAACATCAAGTAGTAAAACCATTTCAGGATCGGGATCATTTAATACAGGGATCTATATTACAAATAATAATGGTGTAAGCACATCCATTACCTTTGATCAGGATGGTGCCGACTCAACTATTTCAGACACGTAAAAAACCGTCTCCCCAAAAGGATAGACGGTTTTTTCTAGACGTCAAACTTAAGACGTGGCAGATTTTAGTCGACGTTCCGCAGTTAAAGGCGCTTCCGCATTTGATTATTACGCATACATTGCTTCAACTTGTTTCTGAAGTTCAGCATTTTCAAGGTATTCATCATATGTCATTTGCTTATCAACAAGACCATTTGGTGTGATTTCAATAATGCGGTTCGCAATTGTTTGTACGAACTGATGGTCATGTGATGTAAATAACACGGAACCTTTAAATGCAATTAAGCCATTGTTTAACGCAGTAATGGACTCAAGGTCTAAGTGGTTTGTCGGGTCATCGAGCAATAGCACGTTTGAGCCACTTAGCATCATTTTTGAAAGCATACAACGTACTTTTTCTCCTCCTGAGAGAACACTAGGCTTTTTCAGTACTTCTTCTCCTGAGAAAAGCATTCTTCCTAAGAATCCACGTAGGAAGCTCTCACTTTGATCATTTGGGGAGAACTGACGAAGCCAGTCTACTAATGTTGGCTCATTTCCTTCAAAGTACTTGGAGTTATCTTTAGGGAAATAGGCTTGGGACGTTGTAATTCCCCATTTGAAAGTACCACTATCCGCTTCCATTTCACCCATCAAAATCTTGAATAAGGTTGTGATTGCAATTTCACTTTTTCCTACAAACGCGAGCTTGTCACCTTTGTTTATAATAAAATTCACATTATCAAGCACCTTCACGCCATCGATTGTTTTTGTTAAACCTTCAACGCGTAATAGATCATTTCCGATTTCACGCTCTGGTGTGAAACCGACGAACGGATAACGGCGTGAGGATGGTCTAATATCATCAAGTGAAATTTTATCTAAAAGCTTTTTACGAGATGTTGCTTGTTTTGATTTTGATGCATTTGCACTAAAGCGCGCAATAAAAGCTTGTAGTTCTTTAATTTTTTCTTCTTTTTTACGATTTGTATCCTGCACCATTCTGGAGGCAAGCTGGCTTGATTCATACCAGAAATCATAGTTTCCAACATAGATTTGAATTTTCCCATAATCAAGGTCGGCCATATGTGTACATACTTTATTTAAGAAATGACGGTCATGGGATACGACAATTACGGTATTTTCAAAGTTAATTAAAAATTCTTCTAGCCACTGGATTGCTTTTAAATCTAAGTTGTTGGTAGGCTCGTCAAGTAATAGGACATCTGGCTTTCCAAATAAGGCTTGGGCTAATAATACTTTTACTTTCTCAGAACCAGTTAGTTCTGCCATTTTTTTCGTGTGAAGCTCCTCAGAAATTCCTAATCCTTTTAAAAGGATAGCTGCTTCTGATTCAGCTTCCCAACCATTTAATTCGGCAAATTCTCCTTCAAGTTCAGCCGCTCTCATCCCGTCCTCATCGGAGAAATCTGCCTTCATATAGATTGCATCCTTCTCCTGCATTACTTCAAAAAGACGCGCATGTCCCATGATAACCACTTTAAGAACCTCATGCTCTTCATATTCAAAGTGGTTTTGCTTTAGGATTGCAAGACGTTCGCCAGGTGTCATGTGGACATCCCCAGTTTGGGCCTCAACCTCTCCAGAAAGGATTTTCAAAAAGGTAGATTTTCCGGCGCCATTTGCCCCAATCAGCCCATAGCAATTTCCCGGTGTAAACTTTATATTAACATCTTCAAAAAGCTTGCGGTCACCGTAACGCAAACCTACATTAGTAACTGTAATCATGTAGTGTAAATCCTCCATTTCGTGTTCACTGCTACTGATTATACCATTTTAATAGAAACAACTCTAGTTTAAGGTCGATATGATGTGTATCACAAAGATTTCCAGAGGTCGAGGGTAAAACAACAATAAAAATGACTCTTTTTACAGCTTTCCTGTAAAAAGAGTCGATTAGAAGACATCGCGTTTTTCTTTGTTTACTTTTTTTAAATCAGAGTGCATCATTCTTATTCTTGTTCTCCTGTTCTTGATTTGTTTCCGCTGGCAATTGGTTCGGTCGTTCAACTTGTCTGACTAAATCAACCCTCTGCATAATTCTTTCTCCCCCATAACCCGCTAAAATCGAGAGGAACACTACTCGAAAAATCGATTCTGTGTCACTTGAAGCTACGACTAATACTGCTGCGACGGTTCCGATAATCATTTCTTCTAAGAAGCCGAGGTAGATGAAGCGTTTTGTCACACGAGGTTTTTCGATTTTCCCCTGTTTTTTAGCATGTCCCAACAACCCCATAGAGCCACCAATAAAGATTGCTAGCACGAGATGTAACAACATGTCATCACCCCCTAAAGTCCAGATTTAGTAATGCTTGACCTTAGGCTAAAGAAAGAAGCTTCCTTATTCACATTATATGCCAAATGTGGGCAAGAAAGCTTGGGTATATTTTCCGAAAATTACAAATATTATTCCGTTACTATTATACCATTTCCTTCAAAAAATCGCTTCGAGCCCCGAAAGGACTACATATTCCTACCTATTTTACATCCCCCATTGTCATTACTTGGATAAACTCAGTAATAAATTTTTCATAATCCAAGCGCAATCCAATTCGATCTAATGTTTCAAGCGGTTCCTTATCTGGATTTGCACGAAAATCTGCAACGCTGACTCCTTTTAAAATCCCGGACATTTCTACCTTCACTCTAAGGTGTGCATATTGCACAAATGATGGATTCACGATTGCACTTAAGGCAACAACATCATGTAAGGGTGTCCCTTTAATTCCAGGCATGCTTTTTTTATAGAATTCATAATAATAATCGAAAATGGGTCGAATTAATGAACGGTACGGATTATGGATTCCACGGCGGACAATTTCCTCAACGTCATCTGAGGTTAGAAGGGCTTGGATTGTAATATTAAGCGGATGAATCGCAAGGTTTCGTGCATGCTCACAGACAAGATTTGAGGCGACCGGATCCCCATGAAAATTTGCCTCAGCTTCGGCAGTGACATTTCCGGGAACAAAAAATGCCCCTCCCATTACATAAATACCTTTCACTTTGTTCATAACGTCTCCGCCAAGTAGAAAGGCAATTCCAAGTGATGTTGATCGCCCAACATCAACGATATAGAGGTCATTTTCGTATTTTTTTATAATATTAAATATCTCATCAAAGTTTAATAAATCCGCAGTTGCTAATGTATCAGGTGGACGAATGGGGCCAAGCCCTTCTTCCCCATGAATCTCAGGATAAAAAGGGGTAAACTCCCCCGTAAATGGACCCTTTGCCCCTGCTATAATCGGGATGTCTCTTTTACCAGCCAGGGATAATATATATGCCACATTTTGAGTCGCTTGTTCCTGTTCCACATTTCCATAGCCTGGCACGATTCCGACAAATTCAATATTGGGGTGAAGCAATCCATACATAATCGCAATGGAATCATCAATTCCAGGATCTCCAAAAAATAGTACCTTAGCTGCCAAAAATTTCACTCTCCCTTCAATATTTTCGCATAATACTCAATATATGTTTTTATCACACAAAAAAACACCCACTTCGATTTGAACCGAAATGAGTGTTTGGAATACGCATTATTTTGCAAATCGGTGATTACCGATAATAGTTGTTACTTCTCGTGACATCATGAATGGTTGTGATGACTTGTCTGGATTAAAGAAGAATAATGAGCCATTCCCTTGTCCACGGAACGTAATGGCCTCATCTACAGCACGTTTTGATTCTTCATCAGCAGGTTGATTGATTGAACCATCTGCCACTGGGCTAAATGCATATGAACCACCTGGTGTCTTTTCGTAAATTACATCTTTAATAGTATCTGGGAATTCAGGTGAATCAACACGGTTTAACACTACTGTAGCCACGGCAACTTTGCCCGCATACGGCTCGCCTTTTGCTTCAGCATGTACGATTCGAGCAAGTAATTCTTTATCTTGTGCTGTCACTGATTCAGGAATTTCAAGTTCTTCTCCCGGATAGATCATATCACTTGTTCGGTTATTAACTTCTTTTAGCTTTAGTACCGACACACCATACTTCATGCCAAGATTCCAAAATGTATCACCTGATTTAACTGTGTGAGTTGCTGCCGATGCACTCACACTAGATGCTAATATCGAGAATGTTAATGCAGTTGCAAATCCAATCTTTTTAAGGTTTTTCATGTTTTTTCCTCCTAATAGTCGTCGTTTTTGTCTCTACTAGAAGGGTAACAGCTGTAATATTTCGTTTCATGGTCCAAAAAATGGTAGACTGCGAGAGCCTTTGTGACACATTGACTGAAAATATACATGGAAAAAAAATCCTGACCTAGATTTTCGCCTAAATTTTGGACATGCATGAAAAATACGGTTTGATTTTTACAAACATCACAGAGATGTAATATAGGTTGATAAGTTATTTCATAATCATTTTTATCCACTTTAATCCATGCTTTGTTGTTGGATAACGGAATGGTAAATCAAAACGTGTTGTTTGCTTCATGATTCCTTTTTGATGCGAAAATACATCATAACTTCCCTTTCCATGATAAGCACCCATTCCGCTTTCGCCCACACCGCCAAACGGTAAATGTGGCGAAACAAAATGATAGACCGTGTCATTTACACAGCCGCCACCGAAGGAAATTGACTCAAGGACCTTGTTTTGCAAACGTTCAACCTCTGAAAAAATATAAAGGGCAAGTGGTTTTGGACGTTCATTCATTTCATCGATGATTTGTAAAATATCCTCGTATTCCATCACCGGTAAAATCGGCCCAAAAATTTCATCCTCCATGATGGGGTCCTCCCATGTAATGTTAGTCAGGACCGTTGGTGCAATCAATTGCTTTTCGGCATCCGATTCTCCGCCATAATAAATGGTTCCACTATTATATATAAACGTTTTTAGACGTTGAAAATGCCGATCACTTACAATTTTAGTAAATTCACTATTCTCACTAAGTGCATTTCCATATAGTTCTTGAATTGCTTCTGTTAACAGCTTCAAAAATTCATCCTTCACCTCATGATGGACATATAAATAATCTGGTGCGACACAGGTTTGCCCAGCATTTGTATACTTCCCCCACGCTATCCGCTTTGCCGCCAACTGAAGATTAGCATCCTTGTGGACAATACATGGACTTTTTCCTCCAAGCTCAAGGGTAACCGGTGTTAAGTGCTTCGCAGCAGCCTCCATAATCACCTTCCCAACAGCAATACTTCCTGTAAAAAAGATATAATCTGTTTTTTCATCTAATAGGGCGGTACTCGTTTCAACCCCACCCTCAGCAATTGCGATGTATTCCTCTTGGAAATTTTCACGAATCAGCGTTGTCAATAATTCCGAGGTCTTTGGTGTTAATTCTGAAGGCTTTAAAATCGCACAATTCCCTGCAGCGATTGCTCCAATCAAGGGGGCAAGCGCAAGTTGGAACGGATAATTCCAAGGTGAAATAATTAATACCACTCCATATGGTTCAGGATAGATATAATTTTTGCCGCCAAAGCCTGTTAGGCTTGTTTTTACCTTTTTAGGCTTTGCCCAGTTTTCAATATTCTTTAAGGTGTAGCGCAGTTCCTCCAATACAAACCCAATCTCCGTCGTATAGGACTCAAACTCCGATTTATTTAAATCTTTATGTAAGGCGGACATGATTTCTTTTTCGTGGGTCTTTATTAGATTTCGAAGTCTTTTAAGCGTATCAATTCGAAAAGGAACTTCCTTCGTTTTTCCTGAAGAAAAGAATTCTCGTTGCTTTTTTATTAGCGTCCCATAGCTTTCCACTACTGTTTCCCCCATTTCAACAAGACTCTACCATATAAATAGTACAAGACTATACATTTCTCCTCTATTTTTTGCAAAAAAATATTAATACTAAAAAGGTAAGCCCCGAGTCTGAGGCTTACCTTTGTAAAGGAATATTAGATTGTTGTCATTTTTTCTTTAACCGGAATATGGCCAGATTTTTCAACCTTTGTTGCTAAATACTTTTCGTTGTATTCAGAGATATCCCCCCATAATGGGATATGGGTCTCCGATAATAATCCATATTCTTGTAAAGCAGCTAATTTTTTCGGATTATTTGTAATTAGCGTAACTGGCTTCGCACGTAGCTCACTCAACACGCGGATTGCATCTTCATAATTGCGGGTATCGTCTTTAAAGCCTAATGCAAGATTAGCTTCAACCGTATCAAACCCTTCTTGCTGAAGAATGTAGGCAAGTGATTTTGAAAATAACCCAATCCCTCTTCCTTCGTGATCGGCTAAATAAAAGAGTGCACCACAGCCATTTGAGACAATCATTCTCATCGATTCACGCAATTGGAATCCACAATCACAACGTTTGCTACCGAAAATATCACCTGTATGACAAATACTATGCATGCGAATAAGGGCATCATTTTCAATATCAAAATCCCCATACACAAGGACAGATGATTGCTGCATGGCAGCTAGGTTGGTTTTAGAAAGTGAATCCAGCACATCCTCTGTGCTCATTTTCTCCTCAACCTTTAACCAGGTATACCATTTAAATGTCACTATCTTTTCATCTAACTGAACAGGTAATGTAACAGGTCCAACTAAGCAGATATCCTGTTCACCAACCTTTTCAATCCTTTTCATTTTATTCAAAAGAAGGTCTTTCACCTTATTTGAAACCATACTCAAACTCCCTTTCATAAAACAACTACTATTTAAGAATTCTCTCTTCTTTGTCTTGAAAGTATAGTATTTTTATAAAAGGGAGGTCAAGTAAAATACATTTTCAATCCTTTTATAATTTTTCAGCGTGAAAACCTAGCTTTTTTAGGAGAACCATCATTTCTTCTTTTTCAGAATCAGATATCCCCCCGACAATTTCTTCAATCGCTTCCTGATGCTTTGGAAAAATAGTATCCATGAATTGTTTACCTTCCTCCGTAATGGACGCCCATGTAACTCGTCGGTCCTTTGGACAAGGATTTCTAACAAGGTAATTCTTTTTTTCTAATTTATCCACAACATAGGTTATACTTCCGCTCGATAACAAGACCTTTTTACCAATATGTTGAATTGGCTGGTCACCTTTATGATAAAGAAGCTCTAACACGGCAAATTCAGTTAAGTTTAATCCGTATCCTTTTACATCCTCTTCAACTCGCTCATTCACAGATCGGAATGCTCGAGACAATATGACAAAAAATTTCAAGGAGAGGTTAGGAACATTAATCGATTCATTTGCTTCCATACTTTCCACCCTTTTCATTATCTTGAATTCAAGATAATTTTACTAAATTGTAACGGTCTTTGTCAACACCTTGTCTATGACTTATGTACCATTAGCTTCTTGCGACCTCCAAATATCGATACAGCACATCTCCACCATGCATGGCAATCCCGCGAAAATGCTTGAAATCTTCCCTTTTGACCAATGTAGTTCGAAACTCTAAAAATTGATCATTTTTTACCAAATATTCACTAAGTTCTCCATCTCTTAATTTATTTAAAATTTCATTTACAAATTGTTCATTCATTCTATACACCTCTAGTTAAAATAAATGTTACAAAAAGCTGGATGAAAAGGACCGCGTCCTGTGCATCGAAATTTCAAGGCGGTGCAGCTTTGAGGACCGGGGCGAGGCAACTGCTTGAGTTAGCATCCTTGCAGCCTTGTGCTGAGGAATTGACTTCATGAATAAACTAGTAGACGAGAAGCGCATTACCTTGTTATTCACCGTGTACCTGGAGCAGTGTTCGCAGAAATTCGATGTGTCATTTTCACCGGACTTTTTTAACCTTCATTAAAATTATAGTAGTTCGCAGAATGAGAAACAAGGCTAATACCCATTTATCCTGTGATTCTACACACAATCGCCCTTTAGGCATATGATGTGGGGGAAATATCTAGTAGGGATTTATGATATAGGTAGAAAAATGAAAAAGTCATTTTGCAAAATAATATTTCGGTCTTTCACTGAAATTTTTCACTTAGCTACTGGCTTTTGATTCGTCTTATGACAAAAGAGAGGTGGATTCTATGAAAAATTATCAAAACCCAATGTTTATGAATCCGAATATGTATGGAGGCCAGCCTGGTGCGGCACAAAATATGATGGTTCCACATGGACCTCATGGACCTGGCTGCACCTGTGGCGGACAGCATGGACCAATGAGCGGACCAGGAATGATGGGCAACTTTGACCCTCAGGATCCTGATGTTGGACCTATGATGGGTGGG
>NZ_JBALOP010000059.1:60096-67225 GCF_036962685.1 Bacillus sp. JJ1566
CTGGACCTATGATGGGTGGATTCGGACCTCAAGGACCAGGTGGCGTTCCCGGTTCGATGGGAGGCTTTGGGCCTCAGGGACAAGGGAATCCTGGGATGATGGCACCACAGGGCTATGGTATGGCACCAAATATGATGGTTCCACATGGTCCGCATGGACCGGGCTGCACCTGCGGCGGGCAGCAAGGCCCAATGGGTGGACCCGGAATGATGGGTGGTTTTGGTCCACAAGGTAGGTAAACAAGTGTAGGTGTCTCCCTAGAGGCACCTTTTTGGTTAAGACATTAACCACTTCTGAAACTTATCAAACTGTTCCTTTGCGTCCTTCAGCCCAAGTTCATATAGATTGGTTAATTTCACAGGATTCCTTTCAATACGTCCTACCTCAAGTGGTTCAGTTGGACTAAACACAAAAATCCTGCCCGCTCTCTCTTCCTGATCCAAATACGTAAGTGTTTCATTATAACGCTGATAACGTGTTCCCATTGCTTTTACCAAATTCGGATATTGCTTATAAGAGCGTCTAAACACCCATGCCATATTTGATTTCTTTTTCGAATAACCGCGATTTCGAGTTAAAATCACCACATTTTTTGAATGGCCATCCTGCTGTGCTTTTATTAATGGAATCGGATCCGTAATGCCCCCATCCAATAATTTTTTGCCTTTGAATTCAATGATTGGTGCAACAAATGGCAATGAACTTGAAGCTCGAATGACCTTGAGCATCTCATCTCCATAATCATCTTTTTTAAAATACATCGGTGCCCCTGTTTCACAATCAGTTGTTCCCACCACGAATTCTTCTTTTGATTGATAAAAAGTATCATAGTCGTATGGTACATGTTTATTTGGAATCTCATCAAAAATAAAATCCATTCCGAATATCTGCCTATGCTTTACCATATTACGAAATGATAAATAGTTCGGGTGATTAATATAATCAATATTAACCGTACGATTTCTGCCCATTTGTCTTGAAAGATAAGACGCTGCCATACACGCCCCAGCAGATACGCCAATGACATATGGGAAATATACATTCTGTTTCATAAAATATTCAAGGATGCCTGCTGTGTACACACCGCGCATTCCCCCGCCTTCTAAAACCAATCCTACATCTCTCACTGTTTTTCTCTCCCTTTACAAATGCGTCTTCATTTAATATAAAAAAATAATTAAAGGTTGTCACATTTTTTACAAAAATTTATAAAAGAATATCTATGAAAACGCTTTACATTGAAACAAAAGTAAGGCAAAATATAAAAAAATGGATTTTTTGTAAATAAAAGCACATTATGATTGATATTGAAGTTTCATAGAATGCGATGGAGGGTGACATGATGAAAATTGCAGAAATTGGGGATATTATTGAGTTCAGAGAAGGCCTTAAAGGCATCGTGGAAAAGGTGAACGAAAACTCGGTTATCGTAGACTTAACATATATGGACAATTATAGAGATTTAGAGTTAGAGAGTCGTACAGTAGTCAATCATAAAAACTATAAGATTGTCGCGACAATCTAATCAAAGGGGAGCTGATTCAGTAATCAGCTCCCTTTTTGTTCTTTATGCCCCTAATGATTTATTTTTCATAAATTTAGGTTGAAGCGAAGTTAAAAGTTTTGATTTTGAAAACGAGTAGATCAACAGTGCCGTCCAAATACAAAGGAACGTAATGAAATGAACCTTCGAGAAATGCTCATGATATAAAAACACTCCCAATAAAAGGCTGATTGTAGGCGCAATGTATTGAAGAATTCCAATAACAGAAAGTGGAATTCTATTTGCCCCAGCTGCAAACCAAAGGAGTGGTAATGCTGTTACGACCCCTGCCCCCATAAGCATTAACTGCACATCGATGCTTGCTCCTGAAAAGGAATCGACTCCGCCCTTAAATAGAACTGCTAAATAAATGAGTGCAAGTGGTGCAATCACCATCGTTTCCATCACTAAACCAATCAAGGAATCAAGCTTTGCTAGCTTTTTTGTTAACCCATAAAAACCAAAGCTTAATGCAAGTGTAAATGCAACCCAAGGAAAACTTCCATATTGAAAGGTTAAAATAAGAACACCGATACCGGCTAACGTAAATGAAATCCCCTGCCAGAACAATAGTCTTTCCTTAAGAACAATGATGCCAAGCAGTACGCTGACCAACGGGTTAATGTAATACCCTAGACTTGCGTCGATAATATGATCCGTATTTACCGCCCAAATATAAGTAGCCCAGTTGATTGTAATGAAGATGGATGAAACCACAATCCCAATTAGTTTGAGTTTGTTTTTAGTAATCTCTTTGAGGGTTGCTATAAATTGCTTCCCTTTCTTTGAAACAAGAACGATCATTAGCACAAAAACAAGCGACCAGATAATCCGATGTGCAAGAATTTCAATTGCTGGTATATGGTCGATCAACTTCCAATAAAGAGGCAATACTCCCCATGCGATATAGGCAATCGTGGTGTACAGGATTCCTATTTTATATTCCCTCATCTCATCTTGACCCATCATGATCCTTCTTTCCAATTCAAATTATATCTTGGTTAATTATATTTCGGTTTCCGATAATTCTCAATGAAAATGAACTGGAAATTTGGGATTTGTGGATGGGGTCAGTATTTTTAGCCTTCTAAGGAGACAGCAACTTCCACCTTTTTTGAGGGTAGGGGTGCTCCGAATTCTATGGAGGGACAACACATTCCACTTTTTAAGAGATCTGTTGTACCACAAGCTTTTTTACACCTTAATTATGGAGAAAACCCGCATCTCTTTTTTAATTCGCTTTTGGATATAACTGGAAATACTCCGTGCATAAACCTCTTTTATAACACCACTTTTGGAATCCCTCTGGAAATACTCCACGCAAAAACCTAGTTTATCACACCACTTTTGGAATCCGCCTGGAAATACCCTGTCCATAAAAATGCACACACCCAAAAAGGAGTGTGTGCGCTGCGCTCTTCCTATTCTTTTGTATCCTTCCCTGCTTCTTCAGCTAACTGTTCAAAGGATTTCACTTTCCCATGTGGATTTTGTGATTGTTTTCGAACTGTCCATTGGCGCTCTTGTTGGCGTTTTGATTGTGTCATATAGAACATCTCCTTCTTTCAATCCTTCATCATTAGGATGAATCTTCACCAGATATTTATTCTAAAAAAATCAGCCTCATGATAAAATGAACAGCGACACATTCTAACAAACGAGGAACATACACATGCAAAAACACTTTTTTCTACTTTTCATATTTGCACATTTTTTACTAGCCATAAGTTTTCTATCTGACCTTCCGTTTTGGATCATTTTCACTATATGCTTTTTTCTTTTATCCGTTGCAGCGATCCGATTCGGAAAATTTGATTATAAATACATATCAGTGCCAAATCTAGTTATCGCAATTTTTTCAGGCATCCTCATGTACTTTCTCTTTTTTATTGGGAAACTAGGCTCCGCATTCCTATTTCCAAATCAATTAACTGATGTTGCTAATTTATATACGAAGATACAGCCTCAACTCGCATGGCATTTTATTGTACTTTTTCTCATTATTATTCCAGGTGAGGAACTATTTTGGAGAGGCTATATTCAAAAGAAGATTGAAGCTACATTCGATAACAAGCTACTCATTATCGCTATTTCCTCACTTTTATATATGTCTGCAAATATTTATACCCTTAACCCGCTTTTTCTACTTGCGACATTTGCTGGTGGACTGGTTTGGGGAACATTATATATGTGGAAACGAAATATCCTATTAACAATCCTATCACACCTAGTGTTCAATTTATTTTTGCTCGTGCTCTTCCCTATTTTTTGAGCTGAGGAGGCTACGACATGAAGAAGCGTAAAAAAAGGAAATCGAATGATGGTAAATATACCTTCTCCGACTTCCTCGCTGATGTATTTTTTGCAATACCTGAAATTATCATTTTTCCATTTCGTGTTCTTTTTTTCCTTTTTAGAGGACTTCTTAGAAATATTTTTGATTTCTTAAATTAAACTAAATTGTTTATTTTTAATGGGTGGTTTGACATCTTCAGGTATACCCGCAACATAGGGGTTGTTTTTTGTGGATAAGTAGAACTCTTCTTTTGCTCGTTCGAGTATTTGATCCTTATTTAGTAGTAAATCATACGCAGTTAATGCCATTGTTTGTGCCGCCAAGTGCATTCCCTTGAAACCGATTGACGAGCCAAAAGAAGCTGTTGCCTGCCATGAATGTACTTGTACTCCGACGGGGGCACATGTTGTCATGATATTACCAACTGGTGTAATCCAACTGACATCTCCAACATCAGTTGAACCAGTTAATGTTTTTCCCTTTGTTTGTTTATCATTTTGATAGGTGATCGGGAGTATTTCATTGGTTGAACGTTGTGCCATTTTTACGATATTAGAATCTACAGTCTTTACTAATCCTCTTGCAAATTTCTCTTCTTCTGCAGTAAATGCTAAAGGGTCTGCTAATTTCATATTTTCAAACATGAGGTCATTTAAAGCTTCATTTGGTAGAGTGTCATAAGCAAACGCATCAATCTCAGAGCGAACCTCTGTTTCTGTCATTAAGGCTGCCCCTTTAGCTATATTTTTAACTCTTTTAAGTATATCTTCGACTTGTTCTTTTGAAGCAGCCCTTAAATAGTACCAAACACTTGCATGCTCTGGAACAATATTTGGCGCAAGCCCCCCATTTGTAATGACATAATGAATTCTGGTGCCGTCGACAACGTGTTCCCGTAAATAGTTTGTGCCGACATTCATCAATTCCACAGCATCCAATGCGCTTCTCCCTGCATGTGGCGATGAAGCAGCATGTGATGGAATTCCTTTAAAATGAAACTTAATCGACACCATTGCCTGCATACTCATATTTACTACCATGTTTGATGTCCATGGATGCCAGGTTAAAGCGCAATCCAAATCGTCAAAGACCCCTTCCTTTGCCATAAACGTTTTACCGGACAAAACTTCTTCTGCTGGACATCCATAATAACGAATAGTTCCAGTTAGTTTATTTTCCTCCATTGCTTTTTTTAACGCTACAACTGCTTCTACGCCAGCTGTCCCAAGTAAATTGTGGCCACAGCCGTGACCTGGTCCGTCTAATTCAATTTGTTCCTGTACTGTTTTGACGGCTTGGGAAAGTCCAGGTAATGCATCGTATTCACCAAGTATTCCAATTATGGGTTTTCCTGAACCGTATTCAGCTAAAAAAGCTGTAGAAATTCCGCCAATAGAGGCTTGAATACGAAATCCTTCTTCTTTTAATTTGGAAGCTTGCAAATCACTTGCAAAGCTTTCTTCATAAGCAATTTGTGGATTCTCCCAGATTTTTTTTGCCATTTCGGTAAAGTCAGACTGATTGTTTTTTATCCATTGTAATATATTTTGTTTACTCATCTTCTATATCCATCTTCAAATGGATTTTCACCCCTTCCAGAAATATTCCAACACCTATTTGTTTTTCTCTTGTTTTTTGATCTTCTCTAGAAGAATACAAACAACAACTGTTCCGAGTATGCAGACAAACGTTTGAAAGGCGCGCGGTACAGGACCCAGATTAACAAAAAGACCGAATGCAATTCCAATTACACCAAATAATGGTTTCTTTATAGCGAATTGAGCAATGACTCCTCCAAAAATAGCCGGAAGGACTAAGCTTAGGTTATTTATAATTGATTCTGGCAAGATAGATAGGATGTAGGAACCGCTTAGTATTGTTAAAATAACAACTATAACATTCACGATTGATGCCGTTGCAATTGCTAATGAAGCAGTGATCTCACCCTTTTTGGTTCCTGGTTCTGCACCAACTACACGTTGAGCAATGGATGCGCAAGGAAGACACATATTTCCAATATTACCTATTGTAAAGGCTTGATACGTTCCAGAAACACCTAAAACAGGATAATAGCTAATCGGTTCCAGCACCCAAACAAACATTATAATAGCTGCATACGCAGCCAAACCTGATATAATAGGCGACCAGCCAGGATGGTATCCAAGAACAAAAGAAAGATATAGAGGCACAATTAGACTTAATGCAATGACTGCCCATATTGTTAGACGCCCCCAAAAATGAGACCTTAATTGGAAGGTATCAAAATCCATTGCTGTAGCCTGTGTACCTGACATAGCTTGGTTTAAGGATAAATTATTTTCCTCTCTATTAGCTTGCATTTAGTTCTCCTACCTTTCTTTTTAAGAAATAATGACACCAGCAATCATACCAACAATAATAACAAGTCCTAATGACCATTCTTTTAACCATATCAATCGGGATTTATCACCTATCCAAATTATGATAGGCATTGTAATGAAAGCAACAATAAATACTATGAATTCACTCATACCTTTTACCATTTCTCCCCCACCTAGGTAACTAAAAGCCCCTATCATGGCAGCAACAGAAACTGTGCTCAACATCTTGACATTTTTTGGATTAGATTCTGCTTTTTTCTGTATTTTTCCCAGTGACTTTGTAAATAGAGCTACAAATAACATCCAGCCCATCCCACCTACACACATTACCCATACAGCACTCGTAAAAGCTTGTAGCGTATAGTTAGGTGATCCTAAATCAACCCCAGCAGCTTGCGAACCAATACTAGCACCAACTGTTTCGATTGCAGCTGAACCAATAATAGCCATTCGTATTAATGTAATGGGATTTCCAATTAAAGCAATCATGGAAATAGCAATTACAAGGATTGCTATTGCTGGTCCAATAGCACTAATCCCACCGGCCCTTATCGCAGATTTTACTTCTGAAGAAGTCATGCCGACAGATTGACTTGTTTTTGTTGCAAGTCGAATAAAAGTGATACTTTGAAAGATAACAATTCCAACTACCAATGAAGCAAAAATCCAAAGTGGTAAGCTGTTTGCTGTTTTCATTACCGTTTCTAGATTCAAAATAATCTTCCTCCTTTTTACTTTTTTGGTTAATTGACTATTCGCGAATCTTTCAAAACTTCCTCCTTTCCAGAAAGTAAGCGTATTCAAAAAAGAGGATCAGTCAAACATTCTGTATTTTCTAATTTTTATAATAATTTATTGATTCGCCCATTACAATGTATTATATTACATATATAATTCGGAAAAAATGGAACTTTCTATATATTTAAATGA
>NZ_JBALOP010000060.1:0-35849 GCF_036962685.1 Bacillus sp. JJ1566
TAAAGACTCTTTTTACCATCAGAACTGGATATTTCTGTAAAAACTAATGGTATAAACACACTTAATACTATGGATTTTGGATATTTCTGTAAGAACTATTAACATATGTGCAAAATATGACCGAACTTTTGTACATTACTAGAAAATCTTTCATCATAAATCTCTATATCTTGTGCCCCATTCCCCAACCTCCATTGCAAACCAAAAAAAGCCGCCCAGAAAACCAGTTTTCACTGACTTTCCGGACAGCCTTCATATTCCAACCTTATTTTAATTCGGCTAAAATTTCTTCAATTTTTGCAAGCTCAGATTGTAAGCCGCCACCGCTTAGGTACCAAAGGACACCGTCAAGATACACGATACGCTTGTTTTGATAAGCTTTTGTTTTTTGAATGATTTTATTTTCCATGTCTTTGCTGATATTGGATTGACCGCCCACTGCTGCTGTACGGTCAATTACAAACAGCACATCTGGGTTGTATTCTAGTAATGCTTCAAATCCAAAATTAGATCCGTGAGAAGATGAAGCGATATCATCGGTTACTGGCTTGAAGCCGTAAATATCATAAATATATCCGAAGCGAGAATTTGTTGCGAAACCTGATAATTTTCCTTCATTGTACATGGTAACTAATGAACTTTCAAAGTTACCAGATAAAGCCTTCACTTCTGCTAAAGCTGAATCAATTTTTGCTTTGTATTCATCAGCTTCCGCTTCTTTATCAAACATTTTCGCAGCTACATCTACAGAAGCTAGGAATGTGTTCCAGTAGTCATCCTGAGATGTTCCAACAAATACAACAGGTGCGATTTCTTGTAACTCTTCATAGTATGGTGCTAGACGATTAGAAATGAAAATCGCATCTGGACCAATTTCTGCAATGTCTTCAAGTAATGGTTCTTTTAAAGTTCCTACATTTACGTAGTCATCGCTAGCATAGTCTTTAAGACTTTCTGGTAAGCTGGAATCTTGAGGAACCCCTACTACACCTTTCACACCAAGTGCATCTAATGTATCTAAGAAACCATAATCAAAAACAACAATTTTTTCTGGCATAGCTTTAAATTCTACATCTTTAAAACTAACAGTTCCCGCTTCTTCACTTTCAGCTGATACAAGCGTTGGAGAAACCGTCATTGGGTATTGCCCTGCTGCTTGATTTGTTGCTTGTTCTCCTGCTACATCTGTATCATTTGCCTTTTCAGTTGAAGCACCATCGTCATTCGCACAAGCAGTAAGCGCTAACGACAAAGCTAAAGCTGCACTAGCTAATTTCCATTTTTTCATCTGTGTCCTCTCCTTTAGACGATATGTATTATTTCTCATTAGAAATGAGAATCATTTTCATTGATAACTATTCTCATTATAGAGTCATAACTACCTTCCGTCAATACAAAAAAAACAATTATTTTACACATTATGAGTATCTTACCCTCTTTATTAAAAAAAGACCTAGAGACTTAATCCCCTAGGTCTTATGCATGTGAATTGAAGTAAACGCAAATCCGACAGCCATTTTGTTCTTGAATTGGAATATCCATATCGTAGATTTCACGTAAAGCCTCTGAATTTATAATTTCATGTGTAGGTCCATTTTTGACAAGCTTGCCGTTTTTCAATGCAACAATTCGATCTGAATACACAGATGCAAAATTTATATCATGCAGGACAATCACAACAGTTTTGCCAAGCTCATCCACAAGCTTGCGCAAAATCTTCATTATTTGAACGGAGTGCTTCATATCCAGGTTATTTAATGGCTCATCAAGCAGCACATAGTCAGTATCCTGTGCAATAACCATCGCTATAAAGGCACGTTGTCTTTGTCCACCTGATAGCTCATCTAAAAATTGATCCTCAATATCCGTTAAATTCATATATTCCAGTGCTTGATTAATGAATTTTTCATCTTCATCTGATAGGCGACCCTTAGAATAAGGATAGCGCCCAAATGCAACAAGCTCACGGATCGTTAAACGAACATTTAAGTAGTTCGATTGTTTAAGAATCGAAACACGTTTTGCGAACGCAGATGACTTCCACTTTTTCACATTATTTTTATCAAGTAATACTTCCCCAGTATCAGCATCTAATAATCGACTTACCATAGACAGAAGCGTGGATTTACCTGCACCATTCGGACCGATAAACGATGTAATTGTGCCCGGCTCAATGGTGATAGACACATCTTCAACAACAGGCTTTTTCCCAAAATACTTCGATAATCCTTTGATTTCAATCATCGTGCTGACCTACTTTCTTTTAATAGTAAGAAAATGAAATAGATACCACCAATAAAGTTAATAATGACGCTTAATGTGGTACGTAATTCAAAAATATGTTCAACGAGGAACTGACCACCAACAAGGGCAATGACACTCATTAAGCTTGCCCCGAGAATTAAAATCGAATGTTTATAGGTGACTAAAAATTGATACGCAAGGTTTGCTACGATTAAACCGAAAAATGTAATCGGACCAACTAATGCAGTTGAAGTCGCAATTAACACCGATGATAAAATTAAAACGTTCATGACCATTCGATCATAATTTACACCTAGGTTCATCGCATTTTCACGGCCAAGTGACATGACATCTAACTTATCCATAATGAGGTAGCCGTAAATAAAAGCAATGAGTAAAATTCCAATTGCAATATATAAAAGCTCTGCCTTTACGTTTGTAAAGGTAGCAAATAAGCGACTTTGTAGACTTAAATATTCGACTGGATCGATCATAACCTGTAAAAATGTGACAAGGCTTCCTAAAAGTGTTCCGATAATCATCCCAATCAATAGTAGTAAATAGATCGGATGTTTGTCTGACCGGAATAGGAATCGGTACAGGATAAGTGCAAATAATACCATGGCAATGATAGCTGCACCAAAGTTTAAATACTTATTTAACACCCAAATAGACATTGAACCTGCAAAGAAATAGATTAATGTTTGGACAACCTCATACATGGAGTCCAATCCCATCATAGATGGAGTTAAGATACGGTTCTGTGTAATCGTTTGGAACACGACGGTCGAATAAGCGATCGCGATTCCTGTTACAACCATTGCCGTAACTCGAGTCATCCGTTTCGGGAAGGCATAATCAAATCCACCTTTTAAATCATAAAATCCATATAGTAAAACACAAATGATTGCAATAACGGCGAGGATTATCAGTTTTGTACTATTTCGCATATGCTCTCCCCCTAAACAACATGATTAAGAAGATTGCACTGCCGATTACTGCTACAGTTACATTAACCGGAATTTCGTAAGGATGAACAATGATTCTACCTAAAATATCACAGATTAATAGGAACACAACACCAAGAGCAGCTGTGTGTGGAATCGTCTTTCGTAAATTATCCCCTAAATAAAGCGATACGATATTCGGTACAATTAATCCTAAGAAAGGTATGACTCCAACCGTCAATACAACAGTTGTTGAAATAATCGCTACAAGGATTAGCCCTATATTTAAAACAACTTTATAGCTTAATCCAAGGTTTTTCGCAAAATCCTCACCCATACCAGCAACAGTAAATTTATTCGCAAATATATACGCTAGTATAACAGCTGGAATCGCTACATATAAAAGTTCATAGCGTCCTGCGATAACCAATGTGAAGCTTCCCATTAACCAGGATGAAATGTTTTGAATCAGGTCTGCCTCATATGCAAAAAAAGTCGCGATCGATGACAATATATTTCCGTACATAATTCCAATTAACGGAACGAAAATGGCATCCTTAAATTTAATTTTATCTAAAATTTGCATGAAAATAAGTGTACCCACTAATGCAAATGCGAAGCTAAAAATAATCTGTTGTGTATAGGTTACATTTGTAAAGAATAGCATTGAAATTAAGATCCCTAGCTTTGCGGCATCTAGAGTACCCGCAGTTGTAGGTGATACGAATTTATTTCTACTTAAGCTTTGCATAATTAATCCTGCAATACTCATCCCTGCACCCGCTAAAATGATCGACATTAAACGAGGAACACGACTAATCAAGAAAATCTGTGTCTCATCTGATTCCCAATTTAGTAAATCGATTGGTGTGATATTAATAGCTCCAATAAATAGCGATACGAAGGAGAGAACAATGGCAGCGATTATTAACATCCATAGTCTCATTTGTAAATCCTCATTGTGTGTATTCTTAGTATGATAAAGTGAAATTTCAATGAATAGGAAATTATACTTCCCTTTCATTCATGACAAATGAAAACGATTATCATTACTAATAACTTCATTATAAGTAAAGAATATTGTAAAATCAACCTACAAATAGGAATACGAGTGGTTTCAACAACACCACCCGTAGCCCTTTCAAAGTACTGTCCCCACTTGTTTTCATCGGATACCCCGGTGAGGTTTCGGACCGCACCTGTCTTTTTATTTCACAAATTCTTCACAAGTTTTCTTTTATGTAAGTAAGGGCCTCTTCAACATGTCCTTTAACAGATACTTTGCGCCATTCTTTTACGAGGTTCCCTTCCTTATCAATAATGAAGGTTGAACGCTCAATTCCCATGTACTCCTTACCAAAGTTCTTCTTAAGCTTCCAGACTCCATATTGTTCCGCGACTTCGTGATCTTCATCTACTACTAATAGAAACGGAAGATCATATTTATCAATGAATTTTTTATGACGTTCAAGTGAATCCGTGCTAACTCCAAGTATCACCGTATCGAGCCCACTAAAGCTTTCGTGTGCGTCCCTGAAATCACAAGCCTCTGTTGTACATCCTGGTGTCATATCTTTTGGATAAAAATAAAGAACTACATTTTTCCCTTTAAAATCTGCTAAAGAAACGGTATCTCCATTGCTAACTGTTGCCGTAAATTCAGGTGCTTTTTGTCCAATTTCGATTGTCATCATAATTACCTCCTGTATTTTCCTATTAATAATAGGGTACATAATTTTGAATTGATATACAAATAAACCGGATTTGTTCCTATCAGATTTAGTGATAAAATAGAATCGTTGATTGAAAGCTAGGAGGAACAAAATAATGAATCATTCAAAATCAGAAGAACTATATAGTGAAGCATTGGAGCATATCGTTGGAGGTGTAAATAGTCCATCTCGCTCATACAAAGCGGTTGGCGGTGGTGCACCAGTGGCGATGGAACGTGCAAAAGGTGCTTATTTTTGGGATGTTGACGGAAATAAATACATAGATTATCTCGCAGCATATGGCCCAATCATTACCGGCCATGCTCACCCACATATTACTGAGGCGATTACAAAAGCTGCTGAAACCGGCGTGTTATATGGTACTCCAACACCACATGAAGTGAAGTTTGCAAAAATGCTAAAAGAAGCTATGCCTGGCATGGATAAAGTTCGCTTTGTAAACTCTGGAACTGAAGCGGTTATGACGACGATTCGTGTCGCACGCGCCTATACCAATAGAACGAAGATTATTAAATTTGCTGGTTGCTATCACGGCCATTCCGACCTTGTGCTTGTCGCGGCTGGCTCAGGTCCTTCAACACTTGGAACTCCCGATTCTGCTGGCGTTCCAAAGAGCATTGCACAGGAAGTGATCACAGTTCCATTCAACGATATCGAGCCTTTTAAAGAAGCTCTTGAAAAATGGGGACAGGAAATCGCGGGTGTTCTTGTTGAACCAATCGTTGGGAACTTCGGAATCGTGGAACCGAAGGAGGGCTTTTTAGAGCAAGTACTTGAGCTTTCTCATGAAGCTGGTGCACTCGTTATTTTTGATGAAGTCATTACAGCTTTCCGCTTTATGTATGGCGGTGCTCAAAATCTACTAGGAATCACACCTGACTTAACAGCACTAGGAAAAATCATCGGCGGCGGGCTTCCAATCGGTGCGTACGGTGGTAAAAAGGAAATTATGGAACAGGTTGCCCCGCTTGGTCCAGCTTACCAAGCTGGAACAATGGCAGGAAACCCTGCATCGATGCTATCAGGAATTGCATGTCTAGAAGTACTTCAAGAGGAAGGCTTGTATGAAAAATTAGATCAATTAGGTGCTGTGCTTGAAGAAGGAATTCTAAAGCATGCCTCTACCTATAATGTGCCAATTACGATTAACCGATTAAAAGGGGCATTAACTGTTTTCTTTACAGATGAAAAGATCGAAAACTACGAGCAAGCTGAGAATACCGACGGAGAAATGTTTGGGCGATTCTTCAAATTAATGCTAAGCCAAGGCATCAATCTTGCCCCATCCAAATATGAAGCATGGTTCCTCACGATTGCTCATACTGAAGAAGATATTGTGGAGACACTTAGAGCCGTTGAATATGCGTTTA
The DNA here is from genome assembly GCF_036962685.1 of Bacillus sp. JJ1566. Classification (NCBI taxonomy): domain Bacteria; kingdom Bacillati; phylum Bacillota; class Bacilli; order Caryophanales; family Bacillaceae; genus Bacillus; species Bacillus sp. JJ1566. The sequence goes on from NZ_JBALOP010000060.1 coordinate 6,295, forward strand.
AGAATCTATAATTAGTTAGAACCTGCCCGTGCGGCAGGTTTTTTTTGCTTTCTGGCACTGAAGATGAGGAAATGCGCTTTAGGGAGTGGGAATTGCGCTTTATTTTTTATATTTGCGCTTTACAAGGGGGATTTACGCCTCGGCCAGAATATTTGCACCAACTTTTCATTTTTTGCGTCGTCTGCCCAATATTTGCGCTACCAGCCAAATCTTTGCATCGCCGGCCCAATTTGCGTCTTCAAATACAAATCAGGTATTTCCTTCTTGCCATTATGCACATTTCAATTAGGACATGTTTCCCTTGCTATACGCATAAAATCATTGTATGATACTGTATTGGTTTAGATTATGGAGAAAAAGCTAAATATAATATAACAGCTTTTTTATAGAAAGGATTCGAAACAATGAAATTTGGTGCCCGCATGCTAAAAACGGGAATTGCCATTACTCTCGCGTTAATGATTGCGAAGCTTTTACAATTGCCTTCGCCGGTGTTTGCTGGAATTGCTGCTGTTTTTGCGATTCAGCCTTCGATATATCGTTCCTATTTAACTGTAATTGAACAAATTCAGGCAAATGTGATTGGAGCGTTTTTTGCCGTTTTATTTGGACTGTATTTTGGCAATAACGCATTTATTATTGGACTTACTGTTGTTCTTGTCATCGCGATTAACTTAAGGTTTAAGATGGAAAAAACGATTCCTGTCGCAATTGTGACTGTAATCGCGATTATGGAAAGTCCCAGTGAGCAGTTTATGGAGTTTGCAAGCCTTCGATTTCTAGCCATCTTATTGGGGATTTTATCCGCATTTTTGGTAAACCTCATTTTTCTCCCACCAAAATATGAGAAGAAGCTATATGATGCAATCGTTTTGCAATGTGAGGAAATCTTTAAATGGGTGCGGATCAGTACAAGACATGCTTCTGAGTACAACACGTTAAAAGATGATATCGAAAAAATTAAAGAAAACATCATTCAGATTGATCAGTTATTCCTCCTATATAAAGAGGAACGGAATTATTTTAAAAAGGTAGAATATGAAAAGTCCAGAAAGCTTGTCTTATTTAGACAAATGATTACTTGTACAAATCGTGCATTGGATATGCTAAAAAAATTGCACAGACATGAAAATGAGCTTCAAGACATGCCGATTCCATTTCAGCAATTATTTGTTAAAGAAATAGATGACCTCGTTCATTCCCATGAACAGATTTTATTAAAGTTTGTAGGCAAGGTGAAGGTTCAAGCACCTGAGGAATTAATGCAGGATTTTATATTTGATCGAAAAAAAGTAATCGATACTCTGATTGAACACCAAAATCCAGAGGACGAAGAAAGCCAAGAAAATTGGTATCATTTAATGACACTTGTTTCAGCTATCCTTGAGTACTCAGAACAGCTTGAGCGTCTTGATACATTAGTTGAAAGTTTCCAAAGCTTCCATAACGAAGTAATCGTGGATGAGGCAAATAAAGAGTAAAAAAAACAGCTAACACGAGTTAGCTGTTTTTTATTGTTTCATTTTTGGGTCAAGTGCATCACGCAGTCCGTCCCCCATTAAATTAAATCCAAGCACTGTCAGCATGATGGCAATTCCCGGAAAAATCATCGTCCATGGAGCTTGCGTTAAGTAATTCTTTGAATCTGCAAGCATCTTCCCCCATTCGGGATTTGGTGGTTGTGCTCCCATCCCTAGAAAACCAAGTGCAGCGGCTTCGATGATAGCTGTAGCAATTGCCAGTGACGCCTGGACGATAATGGGTGCCATACTATTTGGCAAAATATGATGAAATAAAATTCTCCGGTCCTTCATCCCAACACCCCGGGCCGCGGTTATATATTCCTCTTCCTTGACACTTAACACTCTAGAACGAATCAGCCTTCCGAAGTTTGGTACATTGATGATTGCAATCGCAATCAACGCATTTCTTAGAGATGGTCCAAGAATTGCAACAATCGCAAGTGCGAGTAAAATACTTGGGAATGCTAGTAAAATATCAAACACGCGACTGATTACGTTATCTACCCATCGACCGTAATATCCCGCTAGAATGCCAAGCAAGCTTCCAACAATGGCTGAGCCCATTACGGCAAAAAAGCCAACACGCAATGAAATTCTAGCCCCATAGATGATTCTTGATAAGATATCTCTTCCGAAATCATCCGTTCCAAGCCAATGATCACTTGATGGAGGCTGGAGTCGATTCGCGAGATTTTTTTCATCAATTCCTTGTGGGGCGATAAGCGGTGCAAAAATGGCTAAAATGATAAATAAGAAAACAATACAAGTCCCGACAAGGGCTAATTTATTTTTTCGAAAGCTTCGCCACGCTTCCTTCCATGGTGATACAGCTCCATCACTTTTTTTCAATGATAAATCAGTTTGTGCAAACTCTGCCATCTAATCACCCCTTCCCTATTTTTAGCGATATTTAATTCGCGGATCGATAACCGCATATAAAAGGTCTACGATTAAATTGATAAAAACAAAGAAGGTGGCAACCACTAAAATTCCAGACTGAATGACAGGATAGTCGCGGTAATTGATAGCTTCATAAATATATCGTCCAATTCCAGGCCAGCCAAAAATGGTTTCTGTTAGGATTGCTCCTCCAAGCAATAAACCAGTTTGCAAACCGATGACCGTTAAAACTGGGATAACTGCATTTTTCAAGGAGTGCTTGTACACGACCCAAAACATTTTCACTCCCTTTGCACGTGCTGTTCGTACAAAGTCTGAACGCATCACTTCAAGCATACTTGAACGAGTAATCCGTGCGATTATTGCCATTGGAATAGTTGCTAGCGCGATGCTTGGGAGAACTAGATGCTTTAAAACCGTTACAAATTGGTCAGTTCTTCCATTTATTAATGTATCAATTAAATAGAGGCTTGTGACCGACTCAACTGGGTCCCTTACGTTTTCTCTGCCCGTCGTTGGCAGCAAATCTAGTTGCAATGCAAATGCCCATTGCTCCATTAAACCTAACCAAAAAATGGGCATGGATACACCGATTAAGGCAAGGACCATTGCAATGTAATCAAACCATGAATTTTGAAACCATGCGCTTATGATGCCTGCGTTAACTCCTATTACAATTGCAATAATCATCGCAACAATGGTTAACTCGATTGTGGCTGCTAAATACGGCCAAATCTCTTCACTAATTGCCGTCTTGGTCCGGATTGATTCCCCTAAATCTCCAGTCAACAGCCCCTTAATATACTCGAAATATTGAATATATAACGGTTGATCGAGACCAAGCTTTGTTGTAAGGGCCGCGATGGACTCTGCGGTAGCACGCTGACCAAGCATGATTTGTGCTGGATTTCCCGGGATTAGGTGAATGATTGAAAAGACAACGAGTGTCATGCCGATCAATACTGGAACGACCAATCCGATTCTTCGTAGTGTATATGTGAACAAGATTATCACCTCTTTTAAATTAGACGTTAAAGGGGAGCAACGAAACTCCCCTTTAACAAGTCTCAAATCCTATTCAAACTCAACCTTCGTTAAAATATCAGAACCAGTTGGGTGTGGGAGTAATCCCTTTAAATTTTTCTTTCCTGCCAACAATGGTGTTGAGTGAACAAGCGGTGCCCATGGTGAATCCTCATGGATGATTTCTTGTGCTTTTTTGTATAATACATTACGTTTCTCTTGATCAGGATTTGATTGCGCTTCAATCAAAATACCGTGAAGCTCGTCATTACTGTAATAGGAATAGTTATTGCTTCCAATACTGTCCTTATCTAATAAAGTATAAATAAAGTTATCTGGGTCACCATTATCCCCTGTCCAACCTAGCATATAGGCATCGAATTCACCTTTAGCTGCTTGCTCTAGATATGTCCCCCAGTCGACAGATTTTATTTCTGCTTTAACGCCAATTTCAGCAAAGCTGGATTGGATAACCTCTGCTACCTTCATTCCATCAGGCATATAAGGACGTGGTACCGGCATTGCCCATAGATCCATTTCAAATCCGTCCGCGTAGCCTGCTTCAGCTAATAATTCCTTCGCCTTATCTAAATCATATGGATATGGCTCAATGTCATCATTGTAGCCTTCTAGCGCTGGTGGAAGCGGATTTTTTGCAGGCTCTGCAAGTCCACCATAAAATGCCGTAATAATGCCCTCTTTGTCAATTGCATGGTTCAACGCCTGACGAACGAGCTTGTTATCAAATGGTGGGCGAGTAACTGTAAATCCTAGGTATCCAATGTTCATAGATGGTCGCTCAAATGTTTGTAGATCTGGATTTCCTTGAATTTGTTCAAGGTCAGACGGGTTCACTCCGTCCATTAAATCAATTTCACCGGCAAGCAATGCATTTAAGCGTGCAGAGTTTTCAGGGATTGATCTAAAAATAACTTTATCTAGCTTCGGATAGCCTTCCATCCAATAATCAGGATTCTTTTCTATCGTAATTCTGTCATTTTCTTTCCATTCTACAAATTTGAAAGGCCCAGTCCCTACTGGGTTCTTCATAAAATTATCGCCAAATTGCTCAAGTGCAGCCGGGCTTGCTATCCCAAATGGTGACATGGCTAAGTTCTTTAAAAAAGGTGCTTGTGGACGATATAATGTGAATTTGACAGTAAATTCGTCTTCGGCAATTACTTCTTTAATCACATGGCCTTCATCCCCTTTAAATCCTCCAAACATGGTGTAGTATGGGAATTGATCCGCATCCCCATTCATCCAGCGCTCGAAGTTCTTAACCACTGCGTCTGCATTAAAATCGGTACCATCATGGAATTTTACACCTTCACGTAGCTTCAACGTATATTCGAGGCCATCTTCAGAAGGTGTCCAATCAGTTGCCAATCCAGGTTGTAATGTTGTATCTTGCTCTCCATAGTTAATTAAAGTTTCAAAGATATTCACCGTGACCTTAAAGGTTTCCCCTTCTGTCGTCGAAATCGGGTCTAAAGACACAGAATCTCCACCACGCCCGAATACAAGCTCGGTTTGGACTTCTGCTGATGGTGTTTCTCCTGTCGGCTTTTCCCCCTCATTCGGACTTTCATTTCCTTTTTCACTACCTCCACTACAGCCTACTAAAGCTGTAGATAACAGAAGTAAGAATAATAGTGAGAACAGTATGCCTTTCCTCTTAAACAATGAAATTCCCCCTTATTGCATTTTTTTATCATGAATGTGGCCAGTCTTAATAGAGATGACAGGCAACAAAATGACCTTCTTCTACCTCTTTAAACTCTGGGCGTGTCGTTTTGCAAATCTCCATACAGCTCCGACATCTTGTATGAAACGCACATCCTGCAGGCGGATTAGATGGGCTTGGAATCTCCCCGGTGATGCCCACTGTCTCTTTTTTATAATCCGGATCTGGAATGGGCACAGCTTCTAGCAACGCTTCCGTATATGGATGAAGAGGCTTGTTATAAAGCTTCTCGCTATCTGTCAATTCTATGATTCTTCCTAAATACATAACGCCCACTCTATCACTTATATGCCGCACTACCCCTAAATCATGTGCAATAAATATATAGGTCAGCCCATATTTCTCTTGCAAATCCTCCATCAGGTTTAGCACCTGTGATTGAATCGATACGTCCAGTGCAGAAACTGGCTCGTCTGCAATAATTAAGGATGGATTGGTCATTAATGCCTTTGCAATACCAATGCGTTGACGCTGACCTCCACTAAATTGATGCGGATATCGCTTTGCATGATAACTACTTAAGCCGACAACCTCTAACATTTCTTGTACCTTACGTTTTCTTTCCTTTTTATCGCCAATTCCATGAACAATCAAAGGTTCCTCTAGTATTTTTTCGACTGTATGCCTTGGATTAAGGGAAGCGTAGGGATCCTGAAAAATGATTTGCATGTCCCGCCTTAGCTTTCTCATTGCCGACATTGATAGATTTGTAACATCCTTCTCGTTAAAAAAAACCTGGCCTTCCGTTGGTTCCAAAAGCCGTAAAATCAGTCTTCCTGTTGTGGACTTTCCACAACCACTTTCTCCAACGATTCCAAGTGTTTCACCCTTATTCACAAAAAAGGAAAGTCCGTCAACCGCCTTTACATCTCCTACCTTTTTACCAAACACGCCACCGTTAATCGGAAAATACTTTTTTAAATTATGGACTTGTAGTAAAGGCTGTGTCATGATAGCTTTCCTCCCCTCCAATTTGTAAAAAGCAGCGAACACGATGGCCCTTCTCGTCAACATCGTAAAGCTCAGGGTTTTCTGAAAAGCAGCGTTCAAACGCAAACTCACAGCGTTCCGCAAACCGACAACCTTTTGTAACCGAACCCGGCTTGGGCACATTCCCAGGAATCGAATAAAGCCGCTCATTTTTATTGCGGATATCAGGTACTGATTTTAATAGGCCTTTCGTATATGGATGCTTTGGATTTTTAAAAATGGACGAGACTTTCCCTTCTTCCACAATCTTTCCGGCATACATGACAACAACACGTTCACAAATTTGGGCAACGACACCTAAATCATGGGTGATCAGCATGATGGCTGTATTCATTTCAATATTCAATTCCTTCATCAGCTTTAAAATTTGTAATTGAATGGTTACATCTAATGCAGTTGTTGGCTCATCTGCGATTAATAGTTTTGGGTTACAAGCCATCGCCATTGCAATCATCACTCTTTGCCGCATGCCACCTGATAGCTGATGTGGGTAATCATTCATTAATTCTTCCGCGCGTGGGAGACCGACTCGTTTCATGATTTCAATTGCCCTAGCACATGATTTTTTCTTGTCCCATTTCATATGAATCTTGATTCCCTCTATCAACTGGTCGCCAATCGTAAATAGAGGATTTAATGATGTCATGGGCTCCTGAAAAATCATTGCAATGTCATTCCCTCTGATTTGACGCATCTTTTTCTCAGAAAAATGAACGAGATTTTCACCATTAAAAACAATCTCGCCACCGACAATTTTTCCAGGAGGAGTAGGAACTAGTCCCATTATTGATAAAGACGTGACGCTCTTTCCGCACCCAGATTCTCCGACTACTCCTAAAATTTCTCCCTCACTTATATGAAAATCTACGTCGTCAACTGCTGGTATTTCCCCCTCATCCGTAAAAAAAGAGGTGCGGAGTCCCTTTACCTCGATTATTTTTTCACCCATCAATCACACCTGCCTTTACAAGAAGTTTTATTAAGAAGTTGTCTCAATTATTACCTCAATATAAAAAAAGCCTTCAAGATTCGAAGGAAATCTTCCGCTATTATCCGACATCATTTCCCTGGAAATAACAAAAATCTTTGTTTCGTTGTGAAATTTGTCGAATCACCACATAAAAAAAGACACGGAATTTCGTTTCCGTGTCTTTAATCATCTAATTGTTGAACCTGGAACAGATCGTAATAATGTCCCTTTTTGCTCATTAATTCAGCATGTGTTCCGATTTCTACAATCTCCCCATGTTCAATGAGGACAATTTTATCTGCATGTGTAATCGTTGATAAGCGGTGCGCAACGATGAAGGTTGTTCGATTTTTCGCAAGTTCCTCTAGTGATTCCTGAATCAGGTGTTCACTCTCAAGGTCCAATGCTGAAGTCGCTTCATCCCAAATTAATAACGGTGGATTTTTTAAAAATACACGCGCAATTGCAATTCTTTGTTTTTGACCACCTGATAGCTTTACGCCTCTTTCCCCAACTTTTGTATCATAGCCTTGTGGGAGATTTTCGATAAACTCATGTGCATTCGCTGCTTTTGCTGCTTCAATAATTTCTTCATCACTTGCGCCTGGCTTTCCGAGCAGTATATTGTGCTTGACTGATTCACTGAATAAGAAGGTATCTTGATGAACCATCCCGATTTTATCGCGAAGGCTTCTCACCTTATAGGAGCGAATATCAGTCCCATCTAATAGAATCCTTCCTCCTGTTACATCATAAAACCTTGGAATTAAGCTAACAAGAGTCGACTTTCCACCACCACTCATTCCAACTAAGGCGACCTTTTCCCCGCTTTTAATATCTAAGTTGATATTTTTTAAGACGATTTGATCATCGTCATCATCCCCGTATGAAAATGAGATATTTTCAAAGTTCATATTCCCTGATACTTTTTTACATTCAACCGCATTTGGCCCGTCTACAATATCATATTTTTCATCAATAAATTCAAATACACGGTCCATTGACGCAAGTGCCTGTGTTAATGTTGTCGAAGAATTCACGAGTCGTCTTAACGGATTATAGAGACGGTCTATATAGGCAACAAACGCAACTAATGTACCTACTGTAAGATTCCCTTGAATGACCTGATATCCGGCATACCCAATTACAAGGAGTGGTGCGATATCGGTAATCGTATTTACAACGGCAAAGGTTTTGGCATTCCAGCCTGTATGGTCTAATGCTTTCTGAAGAAAATTGCTGTTTTGCTTATCAAAAAGCTTTTGTTCATGGTCTTCAATCGCAAAGCTTCGGATGACTGGAATCCCTTGAACCCGTTCATGAAGATACCCCTGGACCTCTGCTAACGCCTGGGAGCGAGCCCTTGTAAGATGGCGAAGTCTACCATAAAAATACTTAATCGAAAATCCATAGAGTGGGAATAAAATGATGGACACGATTGTTAATGGAACATCTAATGTCAGCATGATGACGATTGCTATAACAATTGTAAAAAGATCAAGCCACAGGTTCATCAACCCGGTGATAACAAAGGTTTTCGTTTGTTCAACATCATGAATAACCCTCGAAATCACTTCACCTGCTCTTGTGTTGGCATAATAACGAAGACTCAGCTTTTGAATATGGTCAAAAAGCTGATCCCGAATATCATAAAGAATTTTACTTCCGACCCATTGTGCATAATATTGACGATAGTATTCAACAGGTGGGCGCAAGACGAGAAAAATAATGAGCATGATTCCCATTGCGAGGAAGAGCTTTGATAGTTTTTCATCCTGCGTTAAATTTGCTGCGATGACATCATCCAAAATATATTTCAATAATAATGGCGTAAGCATCGGAATTGAAAATTTAATAATACCAATGATAATTGTAATAAAGATTTGAAACCGGTACGGCTTCACGAATTTCATATAACGTCTTGTACTCCCCAAACCCCTAACCTACCTTCAAGTTGTAATGCTATGTATTTTGTGAAAATTTTAAAACCTGTTGCTAGGTTCAACAGGTTTTGTCATAAATCAAATGCGCCTTGGCGTATTTGCGCCCAGATTTTTTAGGCCCACTTGAGGTGGGTCACAAAGACGTTGCCACAGGAAGTGGCTTTCTTAGTCTTTGTCCTTACGCTCGAAAATTTTCATATGAAAATCTGTGGCATCCGCTGGAGGCTTAAATTTATTAAGCAGGAGTTGGGGACTTCTGCTTAATGAATTTAACTTCGGTATGTTAAATAACGCTCATACCAGATATCGATAAAGTCTGGTGCAAATGGACCTTTTCGTCCACGAATCCATTGGATTAGCTTGTCCACATTATTTTTTAAAATCTTATCGATTACATCAGGATAATTCATTTCACGACGATGTTTTTCATATTCATCCTCGTCTAATAAGGTAAATGTCATATCCGGAAATACTTTAATATCCAAATCATAATCAATATATTTCAATGCTTCGTCATCGGAAATGAAAGGTGAACTGATATTGCAATAATAATAGACGCCGTCCTCACGTATCATCCCAATAATATTAAACCAATGGCGCGCATGGAAATAACATATAGCCGGTTCCCTTGTAATCCAAGTCCGACCATCGGATTCTGTCACGGTTGTACGATCATTCCCGCCAATTACAAGGCTTTGTGTTCCTTTTAGAACCCTCGTTTCTTCCCAAACACGGTGAATATGGCCATTATGTTTATAGCTATGGATTTGTATTTTGTCTCCTTCCATGGGAATACCCATTCTCTCTCCCTACTTTCACTTTGGGCAGCTTTGTCTTATACGTTTCTAAATTTTTGTATATTATATGATAGGGTTTTTGCCGAACTCCCATATCGAAAGTATAAAAACAAAGAAAAACCTTTTTCTATTATTATAACGGTTCAACTAGTATTTTAAAACAAAAGAGCCATCGGAAATTTTCGATGACTCCATTTGTTCACACAGGCTGATGAATTTTACCCTGATAAGATCTGATGACTTCTTCCGTTTGTTTCTGGAATAAATCATGAATTTGCACGAGTTCTTCCTGCATTCGCCGAATTTCTTCTTGTATCGTTTCGAGCTCTGTTTCTTTTTGAAGTTCTAAAATTTGAGTCTCAAGTTCCTGGCATCTTTCAATTTCGGATTGAATGAAAAGGAGCTTGTCCATTGTTTTTAATTGTTCACCAACAAGGTCATTAAAATTGCTCATCTGTTATCCTCCTAATTGTCTATGAACCAATATTACCGTTATACCCTATTATTTCTGTAAATAGACTCAATTTCCTTTGTCTTTGTATGTAGAGATATAGGAGGTTTTGTCAATTCATATGTAGAAGCTTCTTCATTTGGTTTATGAAAGACTTTTCGGTTATGTTTTTTGGTATGAATGTCCTTTATTCAGCTTATGAAGGACTTTTCGGCATAGGTTTCGCACCGGAATGTCCCTCATCCCCTTTTGTGCAAGGTAAACAAGTGAAAACACTCCCCTGCGAATGCAAGGAAGTGTTTTGTGTTAAGTATTAAAGTTCCTGTTTATGTTAGCCTTGTCCTTTGTTGGACTGAGACTGTTGGTTTTGTTTTCTTACTTCTTGAGCGTTTGTTTCGCTACCAAACTCAGTACCGAATTGACCACCAGCACCTTGAGATTGAGCGTTTTGTTGTCTAACTTGTTGAATGTTAGTTCCAGCTGAAGATTTGTTTGGTTGTTTAGCCATTGTTATCACCTCCACGTCCATTAATTTGTCCAGATGAGAATTTAATATCCAAAAAAATAATATAATTTTAAAGGATAATTTTTCATCAATTGGATAATCTTATTAATTGAACAAAGGAATTTTAAAGGAGGGTAATTGAGATGTATTCTGGTCGTGACATGACTCATTTATCAATGATCCCAAAAAATGAATGGAAGGAAAGCGAGCTTGCTTTTTTCCACCATTCCTTTCAACAAATTGTTCCATATTTAAATACGGAGGGCAGGTCCCTTCACAATGAAATTGTCCAAGAAATTGAAGCTAGAGGCGGGTTCTACCATAACAATGACTTCACGAGTGATATTCGATTATCGTATGACTAAAAGAAATGCGCAAGGTGCCCGTCTATCGGCGACAAGCATAAGACGAGCGCTGACAGAAGGTGCACTTTACCTTCAGAAGCGATTGGCTTATGACCTCGAGCCGATGGCGCCTGAAGCTAGACATAACGTGTGAACAAAAAGCTTTCCTCATCTTTGAAGAAAGCTTTTTAATATTTTTTGATGGGAAACAGGGAATGTGAATGCCTCTAATTCCTCTAAACTGACAAGTTTTAAATTGTCTGTCTCATCCACGGATCCTACAACTTTCCCTTCAAAAACAGTGATATTCCATATTAAATGAGAAAATACATGCTGGATCGTTGTAAATGCTTGTCCAATCTTTGTATCAACTTCATAGTTACTTTTTATAAATTCACCCAGCTGTTCCTTTGGAGCCTGGAGCTCTGAGATTGTTTCATGGTTTGGAAACTCCCATAGATTTGCTAAAAGACCTTTTTCCGGGCGTTTGTGAATTAAAAATCGGCCCGCTTCGTCTTGGAGAACGACTGCCGCCATTGAAACAGCGGTTGGCGCCTTTTTCTTACTTTTTACAGGGAGTTCTTTTTGGACACCCTCTGCAAAGGCTCTGCAGTGCTCGCGAACCGGACATAAGAGGCAGGCAGGATTGCCTGGAACACAAATTAAAGCCCCTAATTCCATTAACGCCTGATTAAAAGCAGATGGATTTTCCTTTGAAATAATTTCTCTAACAATGTCCTCAAACTGCTGGCGAGTTTTTGGTTTAGCGATATCATCCCAATTGGATAAAATCCTTGAAAGAACGCGCATCACATTGCCATCAACGGCAGGCTCTGGAATTCCGTATGCAATACTTAGAATCGCCCCAGTTGTATAGGGTCCAACACCTTTTAAGCTTGAAATTTCCTTAACGGTGTTTGGAACCTTCCCATCGTACTCTTCTGCAACTTCTTTAACTGCCGCATGAAGGTTTCTCACTCGTGAATAATAGCCTAAGCCTTCCCAAGCTTTGAGTACTTTTTCTTCTTCAGCTTCAGCAAGATCCTCGATTGTCGGAAACTTAGATACGAAATTCTCAAAGTATGGAATGACGGTATCCACTCTTGTTTGCTGAAGCATTATTTCAGAAACCCATACTTTATACGGATCTTGATCCTGCCTCCATGGAAGATCCCGTTGTTCTTTTTCAAACCAATCAATTAAATCTTTTTGGAATTCATTTATCGAAAAATTTTCTAACATTTTCATTTATTCATACCATTCCCTCTCCGGTGGTGTTATTATTAAAATAATTTATCTAAAAAAGTTAATCTTGGTTACATTAATCTTAGATAAGTATCGAAAAGGAGGTCCCATTTTTGGATACAGGCACACATGTCGTTATGGGTCTTGCTTTAGGTGGTATTGCCACTCTTGACCCAGTTGTTACAATTAATCCCGCTACAACTCATGCTGTTATCTTTGGAACGCTAATTGGTTCACAGGCACCAGACCTTGATACCATCCTTAAATTGCGAAACAATGCTCAATATATAAAAAACCACCGTGGAATTACACATTCCATTCCGGCCGTTTTGCTGTGGCCTATCTTGATTACAGGGGGGCTTTTACTCTTTTATCCTGAAGCTAATTTATTGCATCTTTGGATGTGGACCTTTATCGGTGTCATCCTCCATGTATTTGTTGATATCTTTAATGCGTATGGAACACAAGCATTGCGTCCCTTTTCACATAAATGGGTAGCTTTAGGCGTTATCAATACATTTGATCCATTTATTTTTCTAATGCATTTAGCAGGGATCGTTGTTTGGAAGCTTGGCTTACATCCGGGAATTACTTTCTTTTCGGTTTATGCCATCCTTTTTGTCTATTATATCATCCGATTTCGAATGCGAAATAAGGTTGAAACGGCGGTTCGTGATAAAATCGATGGTAATATCACAGAAATCATCATTTCGCCAACCTATCGCTTTAATCAATGGCATATTGCGGTCGTGACTGAAAAATATTTTTATGTCGCACGTGCCAAAAACAATGAAGTCATTATACACGATCAATTTGCAAAGCGCCCAATTCCCGATACTCCAGTTATTAATGCTGCAAAAAAAGACAAGAACTTAGCAGCATTTCTTCACTTCTCACCTGTTTATCGCTGGGAAATCGATGAGTATGACGATCACTACGAGGTTCGCTTTATTGATCTTCGTTATCGAAGCAAGGGGCATTATCCATTTGTTGCGATTGTTCAGTTAGACCTTGATTTAAACATTACAACTTCCTATACTGGCTGGATTTTTAGCGAAGAAAAGCTTCGTAAAAAACTTGAGCTCATTCCAAGCTAACCAATTTTCCCCATAACAATTGTTGTTATGGGGATTTCCATTAATTCACGTAGTCCATTTTACATGTTAAGAAGAGAAGTTCTCCATACTAGTAGTACGTGTTTAAAGGTGTGAACTCCCTTTTTACACGATATCCAATTTTGCTTCTATAGGAGGTATTCGCATGCGGAACAAAAAACAAGGATTCCCAAACCAGAATCGTAATAAGTTTCAAGGTGAACCTAGAGCAAAGGCTGAATACGCTTCAACAAGAGCAGATGGTTCCATTAACACACATCCACAGGAGCGAATGAAAGCTTCAAGTGAACGACACGATTTTTAAAAACAGGAGTTTTTAAGATCAAAGACTAAAAACCACATCCTGTGGCAACGTCTTTGTGACCTACATCACGTGGGCAAAAAATCGAGTATTACTTGGAGGTGCGTGTTATGGGTAAAAAAGGATATAAGCTAAATGAATATAATAGTCCGTTCCAAAAAGCATGGGCCAATCCGAAACATGCGTGGGCACAGGTGAATGGAGAAACGAGACTGACCCAAAACCTCATCATATTAGAGCGTGAGACAAGAAAACGCTCGTAAATTAAGAAAAGTGGAAGGCCCCTGGATTGCAGAACATCGACTACCTGCCGCCACGTCCTATGGCGAACGTCGGTGTTAGCACTTCCTCGAAAATGCTATGTATTTTCTTCGTGCGAGGATCATGCTGTCGAAGCTTTCCTTGTCCTGTGCAAGTCAAACATAAGACAAGCGCTGACAGATGGGGTGCATTTTACCTTCCGATGCGATTGGATTTGACCAGAGAGCCGATGGCACCTGCAACTAGACAAAGGAAAACCAGAGAGATCTCCCTCTCTGGTTTTTTATTCTTTAATAAGTAATGAAATCGGCAATGCCTCTTCTTTATCCTCTTGACCGATACGATGGCCCCAAGCAAATACTCCGTTGAGATAATTAATTTTAAAATGACTGCCAGGATCTCCATCAATTTCATATATTTCACCTTGATTAAAATCCTTTGGATTCAGCATATAAGCCTTTGCCATCGATGCTTTTCGTTCAAGCACAGCAAGCTCATTTACAATCCCAAGCTGTTCAGCCTTTCGTGCTTGTTCCTTTAAGGTGGCGATTTCCTGTCTTAATTCAAATTCTGTCATCTGGCTATATCGTTTTTCTTGCATGTTAGTTCTCCCCATCCTTTATGTGTTCGATGAATTTATCAATCATATCTAAATCAAAACCTTTTCGGAAAAGGGTTTGCTTCATTTTTTGTTCATATTCCCATCCATCTAGTTTTTCATATTTACGATGGGCCTTCATACCTTGGTGCTTGAGGGCTTCCCATTCTTCATCAGTATCCTTCTCAGTTGATGCTTCTTCCATGGCGATTTGAATGACATCCCATGTGTATCCCTTCCTTTGAAGGGTCTGCTCGAGCTTTTGTTTTGTTTGGCGCTCTGAAGCTTTATTATTTTTAGGTATTGTTTTTCCAATCAGCTTAATGGCCTTTTCGACCTGCTCGTCCATCGTGAAAAGTGCAAGACTTTTCGTTAGTAGGTCCTGCTCAATTCCTTTTTCAAAAAGCTCCTGCTTGATTACTTCAGGACCCTTTGTGGTTGTATTGATTTGTGTTTGAACATAGGCTCTTGCAAATTCCTCATCATTAATATATTTATACTCGGCGAGCTTATGGATCACATCTGGAATGATTGGGTCATCAATCTCCTTTTTCTTAAGATAATCAATGACTTCCTTTGTTGACCGCATTCTATATGATAAAAAATTCAACGCTACATTAAAGGCCTTCTTCGCTTCATCTTCAAATTGGATTTCCGTAATATCAAGGTCATCCAGTTCCATACCTTTTTTCAGTTGAAAGGAAATGAGGATATCTTGATCAACACTAAAGGCATATTCCGCGCCCTTGCCATTCCCGTAATCAAGAAAAATATTAAATCGTTCTGTGTTTTTCTTTTGAGTTGTGATTTTTGCTATGATTGCCATTTGAATTACACCTCCCTTTAATAGTAGCACAAGATTTTTGAAGGATATACGGAAAACTTATTGAATTATTTAGGAAAAGAGATGGAAAGGACGAAAAACATGAAGATTGCAATTGCAGGTGGTACAGGCTTTGTCGGGAAAAAGCTAACGGATTATCTTTTGGGGCAAAATCATGAGGTGTTTATATTAACGAGAAATGTGGCTAAAACAAGTCATCATCCCAGTCTACATTATGTAGAGTGGCTGAAAACAAATTGTACTCCTGAAAATCAGCTACAGGAGATTGATGCAATTATTAACCTGGCGGGAGAATCGCTGAATAGCGGAAGATGGACGGAAACCCGTAAAAAACGAATTATAGAAAGCCGATTGATTGCGACTAAGGAAATCGTGCGTATCATCTCTTCATTGCCGAAAAAGACGAAGGTGCTGTTGAATGCAAGTGCAATTGGAATTTACGGAACATCGGAAAGTGCCACTTTTACGGAAGAAACCATTCAGATTGGGACTGATTTTCTTTCACATACGGTTTCGGCCTGGGAGCAGGAAGCAAACAAGGCAGATGACTTGGGTGTACGGACTTGTTTCTTGCGATTTGGTGTTGTGCTAGGGGATGATGGCGGTGCACTCACTCGCATGATTCTGCCATATAAGTTTTTTATCGGTGGTACGATTGGTTCTGGCAAGCAATGGCTCTCTTGGATTCATATCGATGATGTCGTTAAAGGAATTGATTTTCTGTTACATCATGATACCGTGAGTGGACCTGTTAATTTCACTGCACCAAATCCGACGCAAATGAAGAAGTTTGGTCAAACGGCCGGATCCGTTCTTAATCGTCCTCACTGGCTCCCGGTACCCGAATTTGCTTTAAAACTTTTACTCGGTGAAATGAGTATTTTAGTGTTGAAAGGTCAAAAAGTACTTCCAACAAAACTAGAAAATCACGGGTTTACTTTTACATTTAACACTGTTGAAAAGGCGTTAAATAGCATTTTTAAAAGATAATTCGACATAATGTCTTAAGATTCCACAGAAACGTCGAAATTACCAATAATTTGATACAAAAATTTCACAAAAAACCTATTTATTTTTACATAAGATTCAAGTATGATACCTAAAGTAAAGTAAAAAAATTAACCTAACAATAAAATACAAAACTTAAAATTGGCCAACGCAAAGTGGCTAACTTTAGGGAAGGCAAATGGTGCGCCACCAGTTTCACTGGTTCTAGTGGGTTCGATTCCCACCCCGAAATTTTTTAATAACACAAAAAATTTCGAGGGTGGATCCTGCCACAGGTCCGGTCTGTCCTCATTTGGAGGGGAAACTGATGCTAAAAAAGCGTGAACTTCAAGATAGTCAAGCTCTTTATGACTTAATGGTGCACCCGGATGTCTTTCCTTTTGTGCGTCATAAGGCATATTCTTATGATGAGTTTTTATTTTTAACTAAGCAAACGATTGAGGCAGAAGAGCGAGGTGAACTTATTTCACGTACCATTTTAGATGAATGGGGCTCTCCAATCGGTACCATTAATTTATTCGATGTCGAAGACAATGCAGGTTTCCTTGGAACCTGGCTTGGTAAACCATTTCACGGTAAAGGTTACAACCAACCCGCTAAGGATGCATTCTTCGCAGAACTCTTTTATGAACTCGGAATCGAAACTATTTTTATGAGAGTTCGTAAAAATAATCACCGCTCATTGATGGCCGTTCAAAAACTCCCATATGTAACCTTCGCCAATGAAACGCGAAAGTCCTTGCTTGACCAGGTTAATGCGAATGGCGACATTTACAATCTTTTTGAGGTATCAAAGGATTTATATACACTCCACACATTACGTGTTGGACAAATGCATGAGGAAGAACATTTGAAAGAAGCTTAAACCTAGACCCGTTTTTTAACGGGTTTTTTTGTTTGAATTTTTTGGGGATGGATAAAATAATACTATATTACTTAGAAAGTGAGGAACCTTTAATGCCAAAAGATAAAAGACGTGAAAAATCGAAAAGCACATTAAGCAGCATGCAGGCGGTTACATATTCTAGGGAGTTTAAAATGGCGGATCGCGCAGGCGGATATACAAAAAAATAATACATATCAGTATCTTCCACTTATGATGTCCCATTTCATGGTCATCCTAATATTGAGCAGGTTGTGAGTAACGGCCTCTCCATTATTTTTCGGGATGGTGTTGATAATGGGAAGATCAAGGGGACAAAGATCACGAGATAAAAACAAAGGGAGCTTACCACAGGTTCCTAAAAACATGAAATCAGATGGTCGTGATGTCGAGTTCTCACGTGAACTTGCTGACCAGGATGATTTAGAAGCACTGGCACGCTCAAATGCAGCGGATGCTAGAGCTGCGAAGAAGAAGAAATAAGGTATAACAAACCAAAGGGATTTCAATTCCCTTTGGTTTTTGTTTGTGTATATGCGTCTATTGATGGTTCTCTCTATCCTTAGTCCAAATCTGTGATTCATTTGGACTACAGGACTTGTTTTTCTATTCGCTCTGTCAGAATCACGGTTTCATTTGGACTCACAGACGCTAAATCCCCCACCCTTCTGTCAGAATCTCGGCCTCTTTTGGACTCACAGACACTAGTTCCCCCATCCTTCTGTCAGAATCCCGGCCTCTTTTGGACTCACAAACCCTAGTTCCTCTTCCTCCTGTCTAATTCAAATCTCCAACCTCCATACAGCTTGACGCCCATGATACAAGCATATACATGGCACAGCACAATCATTTCATGCATATGATGAATGGATTGTTATACTCATAATTCATGGAGGTGAATGAAATGGAGTATCCAATTACAAGAGACTATATTCGTTTTGGAAATTCACGTTCAGGCCAAAAGATTTCTAAGGTACGTTTTATCGTGAGTCATGATACAGGAAATCCAGGGTCAACTGCCTATGGAAATCGAAATTATTTTGACCGTTCACAGCCAAGTGCATCTGCCCATACGTTCATTGATGATAAATATGTGTTAGAAATAATCCCCCTTACCGAAAAAGCATGGCATGTTCGTTACAATGTCACGAAGGATAACGCTATGTTTGGGGATGATGCTAATGATGCGGCGATTGGTGTAGAATTTTGCCATGGTGGGAAAATTAATTTCCAAGAGGCATATAATCGATATGTCTGGTACCATGCTTATTTATGTGACAAGTTTAATTTAGACCCGAAACGGCATATTGTTGCACATAGCACGTTAGACCCATCAAGGAGATCAGATCCACAAAATGCGTTACGACCCCATGGTGTATCTTGGGAAGAATTTATAAATGATGTACAAGAATCATATAATCGTGATTTTAAAGGGATTCCTACGAGCAATCCAAAGCCTGTTGTTGCCGGAGTGTCAACTCGACTTCCAATTCGAAGAGGTAACAAAGGTCCATTTGTAAAAGAAATTCAAGAAGACTTAATTCAAGCTGGTTTCCCAATGCCTGGTTATGGCGCCGACGGAAGCTTCGGTCCTGCAACCGAGCGTGCGGTTATGCGGTTCCAAAAACGATATGGGCTAGTGGTGGATGGACTAGTCGGGCCAGCCACATTGAAAAAACTTGAGGAAGTCATTAAGCAAGACACTTCTGCCCATGAAGAGTTTCCACTTCCCGATGGTGTTTGGGGACGTGGCGACAAGGGTGAAGAGGTTCGCATGATCCAACGCGCCCTTAAGCATATTCACTTTGACCCTAAAATGATTGATGGCAGCTATGGCCCATTAACGGAGGATGCTGTCCGCAGATTCCAATCCATGTATGCGGCTCTAGCAGATGATGGAATCTACGGTCCGAATACGAAGAAATATATGCAGATGGAATTGAATGATATGTAAGTTGAGACCCACTGGCTACAGTGGGTTTTGTTGTTTTGTGAAGCTAGTGGCAGTATTTTTGGAATAGTGGCAGTATTTTTCATATAGTGACAGTATTTTTAAAATAGTGACAGTATTTACCCCACAAACAAAACCTTTCATCCCTTATTAATCTCTTTCCAAACCTCTTCATACACTTTTTTCAGCGGAATTCCATTTTCTTCGGCAATTCTGCGGCAATCCTCGTATTCAGGTGATTTTTGAACAGATTCCCCTTCAAAAATTCCCTCTTTTATCGTAACTTTTCCCCATTTTGTCACCACTTCTGTAAAAATTCGCTCGAGTCGGTGAACGGTCAGAGGATAATAACGTAACCCAAGTGTTGTCGTTTCGGCAAACAGGATTTCCTTCATTTTCTTCAATTTCCCCTTCGAGCAAAGAAGCTGCAGAAGGACAGCCGGTCGGTTTTTTTTCATATAAATCGGTGTGTAGTAAACGTCATTTGCTCCTGCATCAAATAATAAATCCATGACGTAGCCAAGCCATTCACCAGACATATTGTCAAGATTAACCTCAAGCTTGATCATGCCCTCGTCAATATGCTCATGATTTGGTGGAAGTTTTTTTTCCATGTGTCCCTTCCCTTTCTTTCGAAAATTCTCTATCGCTAGTATATCATCGTGGGACAAAAATAGCCCGCCGAAATGGCGAGCTATCCTTTTGATTGTACCTATTAAAATTCAAAGTATTCTTTTGCATTTTGGTAGCAGATTCCTTTAACAACATCTCCTAGTAAATCCATGTCGTTTGGAACTTCACCGTTTTCAACCCATTCTCCGATTAGGTTACATACTAGACGTCGGAAATACTCATGTCTTGTATAAGATAGGAAGCTTCTAGAGTCAGTTAGCATACCGATGAATCGGCTGAATAAGCCAAGGTTTGCTAATGCTTTCATTTGCTCAAGCATACCTTCTTTTTGATCGTTGAACCACCAAGCAGTTCCGAATTGCATTTTACCAGGTTTACCCCCACCTTGGAAGTTACCGATTGTTGTGCCAAGGATGTAGTTGTCGTTTGGATTTAATGAATACAAAATTGTTTTTGGTAATGCATCTTCCGTAGCAAGTGCATCAAGTAATTGGTTTAATGGACGAGCTAATTCACCATCATTAATGCTGTCATAACCAGTATCTGGTCCTAGCTTTCCAACCATTCTTGTGTTGTTGTTACGCAATGCGTGAATATGTAATTGCATAGCCCAATCACGCTTTGCATATTCTTTTCCTAAGAAAACTAACGTATAGGATTTATACTTTGTCTCTTCTTCGACAGAAACCTTTTCACCCTTGATTCCTTTTTCAAATGCTGCTGCAGCTTCTTCTTTCGTTGTGTGCTCATACATCATTGTATTAAGCGCGTGGTCAGATACTCGTCCACCAAGTGAATGGAAGAACTCAATTCGGTTTTCTAACGCTTTTAAGAGATCATCATAGCTAGAAATCTCAATCCCTGAAACCTCACTTAACTTTTTCAACCAGTCAACAAATGTGTCTTGGTTGATTTCTAGACCTTTGTCAGGACGGAAGCTTGGTAATACTTTCACATCGAAGCTCGCATCTTCAGCAATAAGCTTGTGATACTCTAAAGAATCAGTTGGATCGTCAGTTGTACAAACGACTTCTACATTTGATTTTTTAATTAAATCTCTTGCTCCGAAGCCTTCACCAGTAAGCTTATTGTTTACTTTTTCCCAGATAGCAGGAGCTGTCTTTTCGTTTAAAAGCTCATGAACATCAAAGAAGCGTTGAAGCTCAAGGTGAGTCCAGTTGAATAATGGGTTTCCAATTGTCATTGGAACTGTTTTTGCCCAAGCAACAAACTTATCATAATCCGATGCATTACCTGTAATATATTCTTCTTCAATCCCATTTGCTCTAAGTGCTCTCCACTTGTAGTGGTCACCATATAGCCATGCTTCAGTAATGTTTTTGAAGGTTTTGTTTTCATAAATTTCCTGTGGACTTAAATGGCAGTGATAGTCAATAATTGGCATATCTTTTGCAAAATTATTGTACAAAGCAACTGCAGTGTCATTTGATAATAAAAATGTTTCATCCATAAATTTTTTCATACTTCAATTTACACTCCTGTCTTATCATTTTGCTTTCGTTTTGTATAAATAAAAGAATTAGTATACTTCCTTTACAAATAGAGTTTACCACACATTCCGCTTTATCATGTTATTTATTTAAAACTGTGTTATTTTTTCTAAAATCAGACGGAGAAAGTCCCGTTATTTTCTTAAAGTTATTGCTGAAGTAAGCCACATCTGCATACCCAAGTCTATCTGCAATTTCAGACATTCTTAAGGTTGTGTGGGCCAATAGCTTTTTGCCCTCTTGTATTTTGATCTCGGTCACGTAATCGACAAATTTTTGATTCAATTGTTGCTTGAACAATTGGCTTAGATAGCTTGGATTCATGTGAACATGATTTGCAGCATCCTTTAAGTTCAACTGGTTTAATGGTGTTTTCGAAATATACTCTAATACCTTTTCAATTGACGAGGCGGGAAGATTTTGTTCAAATACATCGTTTTCTTTATTTTCAATGGTGGTGCTTTTTTCCAGCCATTTTACTAGGCATGCCCTTAATTCTTCCTCATCGATTGGCTTTAATAGGTAATCAATTACCCCGCTTCTCATCGCTTGCTGTATAAATTGGAATTCGTCATGAACGCTTATGACGATAACATCAACTGTCTTATTCAGACTATCTAGTTCTTTCACAAATTGGATGCCATCCATAACCGGCATTCGAACATCAGTCAGGATTAAGTCTATTTCATTTTCTTTTACCCAATCCAGTGCTTCAAGCCCATTGCCGCATTCGTGAACGACTTTTAAAGGTAGATTTAATTGATTAATTGTCCATATTAATGCCTTGCGTACCCATCTCTCATCATCCACGAGTAAAATCGTTTTCATTTGACTCCACATCCTTATTTTCAATGAGAGGTAATGTGATACTTACTTCTGTACCGCTCCCTTTTTCACTTACAATTGATACTCCATATTGATCACCAAACAGATACCGGATTCTTTGATGGACATTCATAATCCCGATATGCTGCCCGTCTAAGATAATTGAACTTTGCAATAATTTTTGGTTTAATTTCTCTAAAACTTCCTCATCTATGCCTTTTCCATTATCAATTATTCGAATCATATAGTTGCTTTTCGAGGATAATTCTGCCTTTATGAAAATATTTATTTTTTCACAAGTTGTTCCAAAAGCATGGACAAAGCAATTTTCAAGGATTGGTTGTAGTGAGAATTTCACAACCTTTTGATCCATTACCCAATCAGGAATATCAAAAGAAAAAGTAAATCGTTCCTCAAAACGATACTTCTGAATCTGCAAATATAGCTCGGCAACTCTTTTTTCTTCTCTAAAACTAACAATTGGTGAATTATTTCTTAAATTATATCGTAGCAGTTTTCCTAGTGAGTAAGAAATACTTGCAATTTCCACTTTCCCCTCTTCAAGGGCCATCCCTCTAATCGTTTCAAGAGAATTATGCAAAAAATGCGGATTAATTTGTGACTGGAGAACCTTTAATTCGGTCTCCTTTTTATTAAGAGACAGCTCTGCTTCCTTTAGCTTCGAAACATAAACTTCCTCCAATAGATTAGAAAGTTTTTCAACTGTATTATTAAAACCACGTGTTAATTGACCAATTTCATCACTTGATTCTACTTCTACTCTACCGCTTAAGTTCCCTACTTCGACCTCTTTCATATAACGCTGGAGTCGTCTGATCGGCCGAACGATTCTCCTTGTAAAAACAGTACCCCAAACATAAGCAAAAATAAGCGAGATAACGATTGTCCATGTAATCACGGTTCGAATTTGTTCGATAGGGCCCCTTAAATCCTGGTATGGAACGGCTGTAAAAAATCTCCATCCTAGATTTGATGATCGGGAGTAGGAAACGAATTCCTTTTGTTCGTTATCCATAATTAAGGAACCGCTTTCTTCCTCACCCAATTTTAATAGCTGCTTGTATTCAACCTTTGTACCGTGTTTTTTTGAATCTGGATGATACACATAATGCCCTTTATTATCGAGAATGAAAAAATACCCATTTTCACTCAATGTGACCATACTTGAAATTTCTCGAATTCTCCGGAAATTGATATCGATTACAAGAGTGCCTGCAGGCTTAAACGTATTTGGATTGAACAGACGTCTTACAAGAGATATAACAGGTTCCTCTTTTTCCTTTATTTTTAACGTCCTACTGACTAACATGACCATCCCATTCTTAGGTAGGGAAGAATACCAATATTCTTCTTCTATTTTTGACGCTGGGTAATAATTACGCTGCCCTAATGTGTCAATGACAAGCCCATTATCCAGTATGGCCGTAATGTTTGAGATGTCAGGTCTTGAATACGCTGCATTTTTCAAAACGTTTCTAGCTGAATCTGTAACTTCTTGATCGTAAATCGTTTGATTCGTTCTCAGTATGGCGTTAAAGTCTGGCGAGTTAATAATTTTCAAACTCGTAATTTCAAAATCCTGTTCATAATATTCGATATGTGACTCTACCTGCTCCATAATTTGTCTACTAGATTGCTTGAACTCCTCTTCCAATTGGACGGAAGATGTTCTATAGGAGATTAACCCGACAGCTAGAACTGGAAAAACCACCAGAATACTAGAAAAAACAAATAGCTTTGTCATGATTGATTTATTTTTCAATAAGATATAACGCTCAATAAATCCTGTGATATTTTTTCCTAGCATTCTCATAATGTCCTTTCTTAAAGTCTAGTTGTCATCCTATCTATCATCATAATGAAAAAAGCCCGCCTAGTAAATAGAGTATATTTCTAGGCAGGACGTCTTTTATAGATCAATCAATTATTTTGCTGCTTCTACTGCTTTAGCAATTTCTGGGTACGTTTTTTCGAATTCTTCGATGATAGATGAAACAGCCTCTTTCCAAGGAGTTACATCTTTAACTTCTGTAATTGTTACACCAGCATCTTTGATTTTTTGTAAAGATTTCTTTTCATAGTCAGCCCATGCTTGTCTTTGTGTTTCTACTGAATCAATAGCCGCTTGTTTGATGATTTCTTGATCCTTTTCAGAAAGCTTGTCCCAAGCAGTTTTACTCATTAATAATACTTCTGGAATACGAGTATGACCATCCATAATAATGTGTTTTGCTTCTTGGAAATGGTTGGATGAGTCAAAGCTTGGTAAATTGTTTTCAGCTCCATCAATGATTCCCGTTTGTAGAGCAGAGAAAACTTCTCCATATGGCATTGGTGTTGCACTTGCACCTAGTGCTTCCATTAATTTAATATTCATTTCACTTTGTTGAACACGAATCTTTAATCCATCTAAGTCGTCAATGCTTGCCAAAGGCTCCGTAGAGTAGAAGTTACGAGAACCTGAATCATAGTAAGCAAGACCTTGCATTTTTGCTTCTTGTAGACCTTCTAATAATGATGTTCCAGTTTCACCATTTAAGAAGTTCCATAAATGCTCATCGTTATCGAATAAGTAAGGAACAGAGAATACAGATAAATCATCGTTAAATTCTGCTAGTGGACTTGCATTTGTTCTAGCAAAGTCGATTGCACCTAGTTGAACTTGCTCAAGTACTGATTTTTCATCTCCAAGCTGTCCGGATGGAAATACTTCAATTGTAATTCGACCGTCTGTTCTTTCACTTACTAAATCAGCAAATTTTTGGTCCCCAATGACTGTTGGATAATCGACTGGGTGGTTATCTGCTAAACGTAATGTAAGTTTAGCTTCTTCTTTTTTAGAACCATCATCAGATGATCCAGCTTTATCTTGTCCGCCACATGCTGCAAGTACAGATGTTGCTAAAAGCGTAGTTGCGATAAGACCGAAAAACTTTTTGCTTTTCATTCTGTCTTCCCCCTAAAAGTATGTTTTGATTTTTTTATAATTACACCTAGCATTAGGTTAGCTGGCTAATAGATTTGGAAGCCACATTACAACCCCAGGTACATAGGTGATAATTAATAGAACGATAAGTAATGCGTAGAAGAATGGCAGCATTGCCTTTGTACCCTGTGCAATCGAAACTTTACCTATGGCACATCCTACGAATAAAACGGTTCCAACAGGTGGCGTTAATAATCCAATACCTGCATTCAAGATTAGAATAATACCGAATTGTACCGGATCCATACCAAAGCTTGTTACTACTGGTAAAAGGATTGGTGTCATGATTAAAATCATTGGTGCCATATCCATTGGCGCACCTAGTAAAAGTAAGATAATGTTAATGATTAATAGAATGATAATCGGGTTATCCGAAATACCTAGTAATAAATCTGTTACCGCAGCCGGTATTTTTAGGAAAGCTAATAACCAACCAAATGCTGCAGAAGCGGCAATCAAGAAGAATACCATGGATACTGTTTTGAGTGTTCTCTTTAGAATTGGCCAAATCGTTTTAAATGGAGCATCACGATAAATACCAAATGCTAGAATGAAAGAATATAAACAAGCTAACGCACCAGACTCAGTAGCGGTAAAGATTCCACTCATAATCCCACCTAAAATAATGACTGCTGGGCTTAAAGAAAGAATCCCGTGAAGAAGAATACCACCAATTTGATTTCTAGGTACTGGATCTGCTTTTTGATATCCACGCTTTACTGCAATGATATAACCTGTGATACATAATGCAGTTAGCATGATAACTCCAGGGACAATACCTGCCATAAATAAGCTGGCAATCGATACGCCTCCTGCTGCCAATGAATATAAGACTAAGTTATGACTCGGTGGAACAACTACCCCTTGGATAGCAGACGCAATGGTAACACCTACGGCATAGTCAGCCTCATAGCCTTTCTTTTTCATCATCGGAATCATAACAGACCCTACCGATGAAACGTCTGCTACAGCAGAACCAGAGATATTTCCAAAGAATAGTGAGGCTACGCTATTTACCATAGCAAGTCCTCCTCGTATTCTACCAACCATTAATGTTGCGAGGTTAACAATCCTGGTGGCTAATCCGCCAGCACTCATGATTTGTCCTGTTAAGATAAAAAATGGAATGGCCAGTAAGGAGAAGGAATTTATCCCTTGCACCATCTGTTGCCCAATAACCGGTAATGGTATATCTAAATAAATGACTGTTAGCAATGATGAAATAACGAGTGTGAGTGCGATTGGAAATCTAAACAAGATTAATAGAACGAAACTCGACACTAAAATAATAATTGCGATCGTGCTGCTTGCCACCTACATTCCCTCCTCCAATTCTTGATATCTTGCTGTATCTACATTGAATAGATGCAATAGTGAGTATATACATATCATGAATCCAGTAACTGGCATTGTTAGATACGTAATACTACTTGGTAGTTTTGTTGCTGGAAGAGTTGAGTCCATCATCAGAACCGTAAATTGCCATCCTTGAACAACAAGATAAATTCCGAAAGCGAAAACACTTAGATTGATAATGTAATCTAATACTTTGTTAAACCCTTTTGGAAATAAATTAGTGAAGGAATCAATACCCAAATGAACGTATTCGCGAAAACCAATCGCAATCCCCATAAAAGCAAACCAACCTAATAATAATAGCGTAATTTCTTCCGACCAAAAGAATACGAAGTTAAAGAAATATCTAGTGGCAACCTGCATCGTAACAATAGCTACAAGACACACCAGTGTGATAAGCGTAAACTTTTCGAAAACGTTGTCAATTAATGAATATAATTTTTTCAACAGATTCATGTGTCCCCCCCCTTTTTTAAAGAAAGCGTTTTCTCATCTCAAATATTACTTTTCCCGGAATATTTTTGAAATGTTATTTTTTTAGAGAAATTTGTGTTTTTTTTAGGTGCAGAAAAAAGAGCATATAAATATGCGGTTTTTTGAATATGAGAGATGGATGAGGTTTTTTTATTTTTCACACAATCATTTCTTTGACTGCTATAATGTGAATATTCATTGAAACGGAAAAGATACGTAGGAGAGGTCATATGTTATTTTTATACAGCTTATTATTTATATCTTACTTTATTAATCTACTCATTAAAGTTGAATGGCTTTCCTATTCGATTGGGGTCTTAGCGATGGTTGCATGGTTTGTATCCATTAAAGGATCATCTAAACTATTTAGCACCATCAGTGTTATTTTTGTCGGGATTGGTGTCTTCGTCTTTTTCTTTGAGGGAAGGGCTTTTACCGAGCTGCCATTGTATATGACATCGATGATCCCGCTTTTAGCTATCTTTTATGTACTTCCTTTTATTAATTCCATTATCATTGTCGGCCGTTATGACCAACAGGTTAGTAAACTATTAAAGGTCCGCATCCAACATCTGGGACAATTATACGGAAGAACATCCATCGTCACCTTTTTATTAGGTGGGTTTCTAAATCTTGCAACTCTTCCTCTTGTAAAGGCCGTTATTGAAAAAAATGTGTTGCAGTTTAGTGAAAAACTAAGAAATAAATTTATCGCTCAAGCGATGCTTAGGGGATATGTACTTAGTATTATTATCTCCCCTATGGAGTTACTGGTGATTTTAACAATCGAATATACACATATTCCTTATTTTCGTATTTTACCATGGCTAATTGGATTTACTATCATCTTACTTTTGTTAAATTGGCTAATTGGACATTTTTCATATAAGAAAAATAAGCTTGTGGAAGAAGATGCGCCTATGCCCTCTTCAAGTACTAAGCATCTGATGAAACAAAAGGTATTTTCTTTAGTGTTCTACTTAATTTTGTTTATGATTGTGATTGTCAGTGTGAATAATCTTTTAAATATTGGCTTTCTACAAACCATTGCAATCGTGATTATTCCTTTTTCGTTTATTTGGGCAATTTTGATTAAACGTTTAAAATCCTATGTGACATACGCTGTTCCGTTATGGAAAACGCGTACGATTGGTTTAAAAAGTAATATGGTTCTCTTTTTAGGGGTTGGATTTTTCACAAGTAATTTAGGTGATTCAGGTTTTATAGATTACTTACAGGAGCCTTTTACAAGGTTAAGCCACTATCCGATCTTTTTATTTTTGTTTATTCAGGTTTTATTCCTTGTCCTGGCACTTACCGGGTTTCATCCTTTGGTTACGTTAAGTATTTTAACAGCGATTTTAGAACCAATTTTGTTGATTGTAAATCCATTATCTTTGAGTCTAGTTTTAATTACATCGGCTTTATCGACAACGATTGCAGGACCATTTAATGTTTCTGTTTCGATAACTGGAGATTTACTCCATGAGAATTCATATAAGGTATCGTTATGGAATATGGGCTTTGCCTTTTTATTTAGTGGAGTCGGTACGATTATGGCACTATTCTTTCTTTAATATGGACTAAGAAAAGCGCAAGCGCCTTGCTCAGACCCGACAAGCACAAGACGAGCGCTGACAGAAGGCGTTATTTGCCTTCCGAAGCGATTGGCTTGTGACCTCGAGGGGCTAGGCGCTGGAGCTAGACAACAAAAAAACTCGCCACGGCAAACGGGGTCTGTTTTGAGTACAAAACTCGGAAAAGTAAGCTAAATAGCAGATAAATTAACAATAAGAAACACCGCGAATTGCGGTGTTTCTTATTGTGGTCTAAATTGAAATACTAATTCAACTAATGCACCCGTTCGTTATAGATAAGACTTACACAATAATTGCATAAGTCATAATTTCTTACGTTTTCGTTCTAAAAATATAGGTGCTATATTTAGCAAGATAGAAACAATTGTCAAAAACCAAAATGCCCTTGCCATACCAGGTATTACATCCGATAAAGCCGCCCAATCTTCCACTTTTACCCACCGATTTAGATTACTGTAATCTGCACAAATTGTTAATGCTGTAAATGATAATGCCATCGCCATAGCAAGCTTATAATCCTTTCCTGCTACATACAAAGAAAGATTTATAACAGTTACTAATATTGCAATAACCCCTTATATTAACCACATAACTTATACCCCCATTTATTTTTATTTATGTCGTGTAATACTAATGTGCATCTTCTCAATTTTTTGCATTACTTTTCTATTTGACATTAATACTTAAAATCTTATTTTATAGTAAATGCTCTTCCTTTTGTGATATCTTATTGAACTAGTCGAGTAGAAGGG
>NZ_JBALOP010000061.1:0-17315 GCF_036962685.1 Bacillus sp. JJ1566
GGGGATTGTTGTTGCTGTTGATTTCCACTGGATCCTGAGTTCCCCATAGACTCGCCGCGGAAAAAAGCTTGTAGAAAAGGATGTAGTAGACCATTGGACCCTTGGTTCCCTTGCTGCTGTTGTTGGAATTGTTGTTGCTGCTGATTTCCACTGGATCCGGAATTCTCTATAGGCATGATTTTTTGTTGCTGCTGATTTTCACTGGTTCCGGAATTCCCTTGGGACTGGGATTGTTGTTGCTGATTTTCACTGTTTCTTGATTTCTCTTGAGGCTTAGGTTGTTTCTGTTGATTTTCCCACCTATTTTTAAAAAATGACATACGAAAACCACCTAAAATATGATGGTTTAGTTTTCTACATATACAGGGAAATCATGCATATTAATCCAAAAAGAACCGGGCAGTTTTGCACGATTCTTAGATTTGGAAGCTACAGTTTTTGAAGATATTCTAGCCTAATGCCACATCAAGAATCATCATCACTACAAAGCCAATCATTAAACTCATGGAGGCGAGGTCCTTATTTCCTTTTTCCTGGGAGCTTGGAATAACCTCTTCCGCAACAACAAAGATCATCGCACCCGCCGCAAAGCTAAGTGCATATGGAAGCATCGGTTCAATGAAAGATACGGCAAATGCCCCGATAACAGCAGCGATTGGTTCGACCATCCCTGAAAATTGCCCGTAGAAAAAGCTTTTTCCACGCGACATGCCATCGCCTCTTAACGGCATCGAAACCGCAACACCTTCAGGAAAATTTTGAATGCCGATTCCAAGCGCCAATGTCAGCGCACCCGCTAAAGAAGCTTCCGTGCCACCATTAGCAATTGCACCAAACGCAATTCCGACTGCCAGCCCCTCAGGGATATTATGAAGCGTAATCGCTAGCACGAGTAGTGTACTTCTTTTTTGACCTTTCGGATTAAGTCCTTCCGCATCATTGATTGGTGCATTAGGGTGAAGATGAGGTAACACCTTATCAATTCCCCATAGAAAAATGCCACCTAATAAGAATCCGAATGCTGCAGGAAACCAAGCACCGATTTTGTGATTGCTTGACATCTCAATCGCCGGTCCCAAAAGCGACCAATAGCTAGCGGCAATCATCACACCCCCAGCAAATCCCAGCATACTATCTAAAAGGCGCTGATTGATGGTCTTCGTCGCAAAAACGAGAGTTGCTCCCAACGCCGTCATCCCCCATGTAAATAAAGTCGCAAGTAACGCCTGCATAACCGGATGTAAATTCTCGAAAAATGCAATCATTCCAAAGAACTCCTTTAATTCGAACTAAATTACAGTTAGGATATCCAAAACTTGGGCTAATTATGGATTAGGTTGTTGGGATATCGGTTGAAATTAGCGATATATCGAACCAAGATTGAAATATATCGCTCCAAACTCGGTTTATATCGACCCTAAATCTGAATATATCGGACAAAGCCATTTAGCCCTGTATCTAGCATCTACTGTTTTTGAAAAGAAATCACTCTGCTATAATCATAGGTACAAGAGGTGAAAACATGCAAAAGTTAGTTTTTGAAGACGCTTGGGATCGGACGATTTCACAGAAGGACCGCGAAGTAATCGAACATATTTTTCATGAGGTAGTTACTAAACTAGATTCGGGAATTACTTTCACTACCGTCCGAATTGCGGTTAATCATAAAAACGAACGGCTGGTAACAGCGATTGTACATAATAGAACCGAGCAAAATTTAGTTTTCGAAAATATACCGTTGCAAATTTGGGCTGGAAATACCCTGTTAGCGGAGCATACATTTACCCTTCCCGCTTTCCAGGTACCACCTGAAACTAGCATGCCGTGGACGTTTATTTTCACTGCTGGTCTTGAGGTTCCAGATTCCGCTATATTACGACTAAAAAAAGAGAAGTAGACTCTTTTACGAATCTACTTCTCTTTTTTTTAGCTTACCGGACCTTTTGTGATCTCAGTCAGTTTTGAATTGATGGCAAAGATTTTTCCGTTTACATCATTTATCCCAAAGCCACCTAATCGTTTCGTATGCATGTCGAGATATTTTTCTGCGCTATCTTTTGTCTCGAACAAATAAATCCCTCCCGCCTCTTTTGCTTCAGGATTTTCTGTCCAGATTTTCCAGATGAAGCCTGGCTCCTCATTAATACTTTTCGCCAAGTCCGTAAACGCAGTAGCCATCTCTTCTCCAAATGGTCCATCCATTTTAAAATCCACTTGTAATACGTATGACATATCTATTTCTCCTTTTTTAAATCTTTATACTAAAACGCCTTGTCTAATTCCTTTCAACGCAGTCGACCACGCAACAACATCGTCTAATGTATTATTTAAGGAATCCTCATGGAAAGGTGCTGGGTTGAATTTACTCATATCTTGGAAATCTGTGAATAAGCTCATCGCTACTGAAGGTCCTACAGTTGCTACCTTTGGCACCGTTAAAATAAGGCGTAAATTATTTGCTGCAGTAACACCTAAAGTCGATCCATAACTCACAATCCCCGCTGCTTTATGATTCCATTCAACGTATAAATAATCAATTGCATCCTTTAATCCAGACGTCACAGCCTTATTGTACTCTGGTGTGACAAAAATAAATCCATCAAGACTGCTAATTTTTTCAGACCAAACATGCGCCTCTGGTGCTTGATAATCCTGTGACATGATTGCCGGAATCGGCTCATTAAACTTTGGCAGATTATAATCTTTAATATCTACTAATTCAAATTCTGCATCCGTTCTCTTGTCCGCGATTGATTTCACCCATTCCGCGACTTGTCGATTAACTCGTGAATCCCTTGTGCTCCCTGTAATAATACCGATTTTAATCATGTTAATTCCTCCTAATGTTTATGTTGTATCTTTACTATAACAAGTGAAGAAACAGGAGGACACCAACAGTAAATTGGATTTGTTGCTTATCCAACACTTCTTAAAAAGTGTCTAAAAATTCGTGGGACGAGAGCCCTCTGTCCCATTACAAACTTTTTTGAAGCGCAATCATTTCCTCAGCCAATGCGTGTATTCGTTTTTTAAGTCCTTGGTTCGTAATTTCATTGTCATCATCAAATTCATCATTATGTACAAAAACGGTGTGAACAGGTACTGTGCCCTTTAGATATGAAAGGATTGGCTTCAGGTGATATTCCGAAACAAGAAAGTGCTTTTCCGTGCCACCAGTAGCAATCATACCCGTCACTTTATTTTTGAAGGAATCAACTGGAAAAAAGTCTAACAGATTTTTTAGCACACCCGAAATTGACGCCTGATAAATCGGTGTTCCAAAGACGAGCATATCTGCCTCTAGCATTTTATTTACCACATTAATCGTATCATCATTGTAAAAGCTTAATGGGCTTCCGTTCACAAATTCAATTTCGAAATCCTTGAGATCAATTAATTCGATTTGTACGGAGAAATCATGTGATTTTACAGCCGCTAAAACTTCATAGACAGCTTTCGATGTTTTTGCACCAATAAGTGAACCTGATATACCAACCAGTTTCATAACGCTAACCTCCTAAAATTGGACTCCAAGGCTTAGCGTTTACTTAAAATTGCTCATTTATTATAGACTCTAAACAAAAATACCACCGTCCAACGACCGTGGTATTTCCTATCCAAACTTTATTTATTTAGTTCATATACCTTTGCATATTTTTCTTCTAAATAATTTACGAGATAAGTAGCATTTAAGCCTTCACCGGTGACTTTCTTGATTAACTCATCAGGAGTAAAAATACCGCCGTATTGGTGTATTTTATCCTTTAGCCAATTTTGAATGACCTTAAATTCTCCTTTTTCAATATGGCTATAGAAGTCAGGTAATTCCCTTTTAATCGTATTCAAAATTTGTGCTGCGTATAAGTTTCCTAGTGAGTAAGATGGGAAGTAGCCTAAGCCACCAAATGACCAATGGACATCTTGAAGTACACCTAATGTGTCAGTAGGAGGTACAATCCCCAAATAGTCTTCCATCTTTTCATTCCATACAGCTGGAAGGTCCTTAACCGCAATATCTCCACTGATAAGGCCTTTTTCAATTTCATAACGTAGCATGATATGTAAATTGTAAGTTAATTCATCTGCCTCCACACGAATATAAGAAGGTTCCACAATATTAATTGCACGATAAAAATCTTTTACATCTAGATTTCCTAATTGGACAGGGAAATGATTTTGTAGGTCTTGATAAAAGAAGCTCCAAAACTCTTCACTGCGACCAACCATATTCTCTAAAAATCTTGATTGTGATTCATGAATCCCAAATGAAGTTCCACCGCAGATGGAGGTCCCTTCTAATTCAGGGTTAATATTTTGCTCATAAATACCATGTCCTGCTTCATGGATTGTACCAAAGATCGCTGAACGAACATTTTCCTCAAGATAACGAGTTGTAATTCGAACATCGCCCGTATTGATCGTTTGAGCAAATGGATGCACGGTCTCATCAAGTCGTCCAGCATTCATGTCAAACCCGATTCTTGGGAGTAGTAATTGGTTAAACTCTTTCTGAGTATTAGCATCGTAAAGCTTTTCAAAAATCTCGCCGTTTGGTTTAGAGGATGAGAGCTTGATTCGTTTTAGTATATCGATACTGCTTCTTCGCAATTCAGCAAAAAGTGGGTCCAGCTTTTCCACAGTCAATCCAGGCTCAAATTCATTTAATAAAGCATTATAAGGATGGCCTTCATACCCATAATACTCAGCAAATTGCTTTTTAATCTCAACAATTCGTTCAAGATATGGAAGATAAATCTCAAAATTATTGGTTTCTCTCGCTTCTTCCCATGCATCGTTTGCATTCGAGGTTAACACGATATATTCATTGTATAATTCTGATGGAATGCTTTTTGATTGTTGGTAGAAGTTATTTCGTTCACGTACAGTTGCCATAGTTACATCATCTAATTGGGGATATACATCTTCTGCTCTTAATGTCTCGAGCAGCTCACCCATTTCTTTAGAAATCGATAATTTAAAGATTTCCGTAGATAATGTTCCAATCGAATTGGCAAATAAAGAACGTCCTTTTTTCGGTGCCATTACTTTTTGATCCCAACCTGCAAGAGCTAACACACTGTTGAGATGCGTGATTTTTTGATCTAATTCTTTAAATTGGTTGACCTTCTCTTGAAGTTCCGTGTTTAATCCTTGTGTAATTGACATACTCTTCCCCCTCGAGAATTACATCACTTTTAAGCTTTATTATAATTAAATTCTAAAAATTAACAATAATAAAGCAGAAAAATCCTTCGAGAAACGAAAAAATTTTCCCTTAAATTAAATTACTACTTTCATTTATGAAAATTTTCTCTTGTAAAATTGAATTTTATAATATATTATGGTTTAAGTAAAACGAAACCATTACGATTTATATTAAAATCCAGAAGCATAAAACATCCTTATAAGTTTTGGTTGTTTCTTTTTTTAGTAACATAATCGGAATGATTACGATATGCATTTTAACTATATCCACTAAATCGGAATGATTATGATTGAAAGGAAGAATTATGAAAACGAAATATCTATTTGCAATATTATTTTTATTAACAAGCACGCTTTTATTTGGATGCAACGCGGAGAAGAAAATAAACACAAATGAGGTCAACGAGACGACCACCCCTTCAGAGCGTCTAAAAATTTTTACTACGGTATATCCATTACAGGACTTTACAGAAAAAATTGGTGGAGAACACGTAGAGGTCAAAAGTGTATTTCCGATTGGAGCTGATGCTCACACATTTGAACCTACTACAAAAACAATGGTAGAGATTGCTGAAGCAGATGCACTTTTATATATAGGCGCCGGTGTGGAAGGATTTATTACGGCAGCCAGTAAAGCTATGAATAACGAAAAAGTACAACTAGTGAAGACAACAGAAGGTATGAAGTTAGCGAAAGCGGAGCGTGAAGAACCTCATTATGATGAGGATGAGGATGAAGCAGAGCGTCAAGAAGATCATTCCAATGAAAGTCATAGTCACGATGCCCATGAGGATGAGTCAGAAACAGAACACAGTAGTCATAACGAGCATGAAGAACACCATCATCATGGCGACGTTGACCCACATGTTTGGTTAGATCCCGTATTATCAATTGAATTAGCAGAAAATGTTCTTCATACCCTTGAACAATTAAAACCAGAGGCAAAGGATGATTTTGAAAGAAACTTTAAAGAATTACGTGCTAGCTTGCTAGAATTAGACAAAGATTTCCAGGATCTCGTTAATCAGTCTCCTAAAAAGAAAATATTAGTTTCACATTCAGCGTATGGGTACTGGGAATCGAGATATGGCATTCAACAGCTTAGTGTTTCCGGTCTATCACCGAGTAATGAGCCAACTCAAAAAGCACTAAAAAATATTATCAATACAGCTAATAAATATAACATTAAGTTTGTCATATTTGATCAGAATCTATCATCCAAAGCAGCAGAAGTGGTAAAAAATGAACTAAACGCGGAAAGCTTAACCCTTCATAATCTTGAATCAATTACTGCAGCAGACGACGCCAATGGCGCTGACTATTTTAGTATTATGAAGCAAAATCTTGATACATTGAGGAAGGCTTTAAATTAAAAAGAAAGCATAGGTCTTCAAAACCTATGCTTTCCCTTATCTTATGAGTTCAAATCATACATTTGGCCTTTAATTAAATAGGCTGCACTTTCGGCAATGTTGGTAATATGGTCTGCTGTTCGTTCAAGATAGCGATTAATCAATAATAATTGTACCATGTGTTCGGTTTCCTCAGGGTGATCTTTTAAATAGCCTGTCATTAACTTATAGGCATCACCACTGAATTGATCAACCTCATCGTCCAATTCACCAACTTCTTTGGCTAGCGCGATGTCTCCATTTAAAAATGAATCTAATCCCTTTTGAAGCATCTTAATGGAGAGATCCTTCATTTTTTCAAGAATGGAGATATTCACTAATGAATCGGCATTCCCTATTTTGATTGTTGATTTTGCAATATTCACTCCAAAATCCGCAATTCGCTCAATTTCTGAACTGATTTTTAAAGCTCCAATGATTTTACGTAAGTCTCGAGCCACAGGTTGTTCTTTCGCTAAAAGCCATATGATAAAATGATTAATTTCGGTATCAAGATCATCCACTACCTCATCTTCATCAATAACCTTTAAAGCTAATTCCACATCTTTTGTCTTTAAGGCTTCAAACGATTTTTCAAGTGATGCAGCAGCTAAATCGCTCATTGTTTTCATTTTCGCTTGCAGATCCTGCAAACTATTCTCGAAATTTCCACGAACAACCATATATTCACCCTCCAATTTTGGGACATGGGGACAGGTCCCCTGTCCCATTATCCGAATCTGCCTGTAATATAATCTTCCGTTCTTTGATCGCTTGGCACCGAAAAGATTTTATTGGTTTCATCAAATTCGACGACTTCCCCACTTAAGAAAAATGCCGTTTTATCCGAGACCCTCGCTGCTTGCTGCATGTTATGGGTCACAATCACAATCGTGTAATCCTTCTTCATGTTTTCAATTAATTCTTCCACTTTTAACGTAGAGATAGGGTCCAATGCGGAGGTAGGCTCATCCATTAGGATAATATCCGGTTTCATCGCAATTGCACGTGCGATACACACACGTTGCTGCTGACCACCAGAAAGGCCAAGTGCCGATGTTTTAAGACGATCCTTTACTTCATCCCAGATTGCCGCACCACGTAAGCTACTTTCAACAATTTCATTTAGCTCTTTTTTATTTTTAATTCCTTGCATTCTTGGACCATAGGCGACATTGTCATAAATACTCATCGGAAATAGATTTGCCTTTTGAAAAACCATTCCAACCTTTGTTCTTAATTTTATCACATCAGTCGTTTTATATATATCCTCATTGTCAATCGTAATATTGCCACTAATTTTTACGCTATCAATCAAATCATTCATGCGGTTTAATGTTCGTAGGAACGTTGATTTACCGCATCCAGATGGACCAATAAGAGCCGTAACCTCATTGGCAAGTATATCAAGTGAAATGGAGTACAGTGCTTGTTTTTCCCCATAAAATAAATTTAAATCATGAACACTGATTTTGACTTCTTTATTTGATTGCTTTAACGGTGAATTATTCATCTTCACTTTAATCCCTTTTGTACTCATGTCAACACCTCTTTTAATAGTCCGCTTTATTTAATTTTTTCGAGATAAATGTTGCCATTAGGTTCAACGCTAGAATAATCACGATTAAGACAATTCCAACTGCCGAAGCTAATTCAATGTCACCTGACTCCTGTGTAACTAAGAATGAATGAACCGTTAATGTTCGTGCTGATGAGAAGATACTCGAAGGCATTGCAGCAACCGTTCCTGCTGTTAAAAAGATCGCAGCAGACTCACCAACGATTCTTCCAATCGATAGGATAATTCCAGATAGGATACCAGGCATGGCACTTGGTAAAATGACTTTAATTAACGTTTGAAGCTTGGTTGTTCCCAATGCTAGTGACCCCTCACGATAGGAGTCGGGCACTGTTTTTAGCGATTCCTCTGTAGTTCGGATGATAACAGGTAATACGATAATGGTTAATGTTAAGGAAGCAGCGATGATCGACATACCCATTTTTAACGTTGTCACAAAGAACACGGCTCCAAATAATCCATAAATAATCGACGGAATCCCTGTTAAGCTTTCAGTTGCAAAACGAATGAGATTTACTAAGCGCCCTTGTTTTGCATACTCTTGCAAATAAACGGCTGCAAAAATTCCAATAGGAGTTGCGATAATTAGTGAGATGACAATGGTATAAATAGTTGTGATTACCATCGGCCAAATTCCACCGCCACCAGCAGGGGAATAGTCACCAAAGATAAAATCAAAGCTGATTAATCGATATCCCTTAAAAAAGATATAACCAACGATCATGACGAGAATGGCAACAGTTAAGAAAGCCGCTCCCCAAAGAAATCCGCGGTACAAATGATCTTTAAACTTTCTCAACTCACTTACCACCCTTCGCACTGATTCTTGCCAATACAAAATTTAAGATTAAAATAAACGAGAACAACACAATACCAGTAGCAAATAACATCTCTTGGTGAGTACCGAATGCATATCCCATTTCTAACGCAATATTTGTTGTTAACGGACGCACGCTATCTGTTAGGCTTGTTGGTAAGATAAGGCTGTTTCCTGCTACTAAGATAACCGCCATGGTTTCCCCAATTGCTCGACCTAATCCTAAAACAATAGCCGCCATAATTCCTGACCTAGCAGATGGGACAACAACTTTAAAGATTGTCTCTATTTCAGAAGTACCTAGCGCCAATGAACCTTCACGGTATGCTTTCGGGACAGCACGAATGGCTGTTTCAGCAACTGTCACAATGGTCGGAAGCATCATGATTGCTAATACAAGAATAACCGCGATCAAGCTTTGTCCTTTTACTAGGTTTAATTGATTTTGTAAAAACGGGACGATAAGTGCAAGCCCAAATACACCATATAAAACAGAAGGGATTCCAGCCAATAGCTGTACAGCTGGCGAAATGATCCTCGCTACGCTTTTTGGTGCTATTTCAGCTAAGAAAATGGCTGTAAATAAACCAATAGGCACCCCAATTACCAAGGCACCAATTGTCGCATAAATGGATGCTACAATCATCGGCAAAATGCCAAATTTATCTTCACTCGGAACCCAATCGACTCCAAAGATAAAGTCAAAAAAGCTATAGCCTTCTATTAAAAACGGGAGTGATCCCTTATAAAATACAAATCCTACGATTAATAATAAGCTGATTACTGAAAGAAGTGCACAAAACTGAAACAATCTTGATGACAGCTTCTCTAACAAGTACTTCCGCTTATTTGAACGATTTACCTCTTCAGGCTGCCTTGACATACGTATTCCCCCAAAACTCTTTTTCACTTAATAGTTTTTTTCGTGCAGTTATTTAATAGGAATAGCTCCTGTTTCAGCAACAATTGCTTGTCCATCCGGGCTCAA
Source organism: Bacillus sp. JJ1566 (assembly GCF_036962685.1). Classification (NCBI taxonomy): domain Bacteria; kingdom Bacillati; phylum Bacillota; class Bacilli; order Caryophanales; family Bacillaceae; genus Bacillus; species Bacillus sp. JJ1566. Next base: position 9,981 of record NZ_JBALOP010000061.1, read on the forward strand.
AATATAGTCGATATATTGCTTTCCAGCATCAGATATTTGATCCTCTTTGTGTACAAATAAAAATGGACGAGACAAGCTATATTTTTGCTGCAGCACATTCTCAGCTGTAGCCTCGACTCCATTTATATCGATTGTCGAAATGGAGGAATCAATATATTCAAATGAAATAAAACCAACCGCATGTTTATTCCCTGCAACCGTCGTTTTTATATTTCCGTTACCACTCGCAATGATTGCACTTCTTACTAATTCACCTGAAGAATACCCAACGATTTCTTGAAAGGCATCTCGTGATCCGGAGCCATCTTCCCTAGAAACAACAACAATTTCCATGTCGTCGCCACCCAGCTCTTTCCAATTAGTAACCTCACCAGTAAAAATGGATTTCACTTGTTCCATTGTAAGGTTTTTTACCTTGTTGGTAGGGTGTGTCACAACAACAATTCCATCGTAAGCAATGATGGTCTCTGTGAGCCCACTTGCAATTTCTTCTTCTTTTAAATCACGGGAGGACATTCCAATTTCCGATACTCCGTTTATCGCATTTTGAATTCCTGCTGATGATCCAATTTGATTTATTTCAACTTTTACATTACTTGCCTCTTGAAACTTTTCTGCAATCTTTTCAGCTAACGGGCCTACTGAGGTGGATCCCGATACAGAAACAGTAGCCGAACCTACATTTGACGACTCTTCGCCTTCCGTATTACTATTTCCACAAGCTGATAAGATGGCTGTTAAGAATAGCACTACTAATCCTAGTATTGTCCTTCTTTTTAACGACATTTTTTAAAACCTCCAAGGTAATCGATTTTATTCGACATGTAAAGAATAAACGCTGTATGTAAAGATTCATTGAACCTTTTGTAAAGGTTTTGTAAATTTTATGAATGCGCTTTTAAATTTCTGTAAAGATTATCATTTGAACAAACAATTGTAATCACCTTTCATCCCGAACAAACGAAAAATACCACAGTCCGACGACCGTGGTATTTTTAACATTTTCCTTCTTTTTAATTATCTGTGAGTCATGCCAGGTCCGGGATAGTAGCCGCTATGGCCGTGGTGATAGCCATGACCGTGGTGATACCCATGACCTGGATAAAATCCTCCATGACCGTGATGATACCCATGACCTGGAAAATATCCGCCGTGGCCATGGTGATACCCATGACCTGGAAAATATCCGCCGTGGCCATGATGGTAACCTTGTCCCGGAAAATAAGGCTGTACTTGTAGACCAGGGGATCCACCATAAATTCCAAATAGTTGTCTTTCCATATTGTCTCTCCTCCTCGAGTAGGTTGCACAATAGTGTATGTGTCCCTATTCGTGGAGGTGCCAAGAAAAAAATGGGCATGTGTACACCCCCTGTCCCTAACTTGGTATCCACACTTTTGTATAGTCTATATGTCCAAAGGAATGTGATTCAACATCTCTTATAGTAGAGTCTAGATTTCTAGTTAAAATAGGATGATATAAATAAAACATTGCAAGTTCAGTTTGTAGGTAATGTTCGATTTCTTCCATTATTATTGTCCTCTTTATACTATCACCTTCGAGCTCAAACATTCTGATCTTTCTATGTACATATTCCTCAATTTCCTTGGAAAATAGCCTATTAATTAGTAATGATGTATTCATAAAAGCGTAGGAGAATGCTAGGTGTTTATCAAAAGAGAGCGACAAACCCATGATTAAGATATCAATTTCATCCTCAATTCCCTCTTTTAAAATCTCAGTGTATGAAGTTGGATGGATTGTCATTGAAACACCATATTTACTTGCTTCACTTTTTAACCACTCGGCTTCTTTTCGTGCGCGTTCGTGATCGAAGCAATAGAGGTTCAGATTTTCTCCTCCATAGCCAGATAATTGCAGGAGTTTTTGAATTTTGTTTGATGACTTTAATACTGATTTTGAGCGCTCTATATCCAGGCTACTTGCCCCTACCACATCCATTCCTAAGTCGACTGCCATGTTTTGCACGTCAAATAAATGGAAAACGGCTTCCCTGAAAGTATGCTGTTGGATAATATTTTTGCGATTTAGGTTAAAAGAAAGCAGCTGCACTCCTGAATTCTTAATTTTATGCAGGTGTTGTTTTACCTGAGACATATCTTCCTCACTGGAAAGATAGAGCATTTTGGCGGTTTCATTTGAAACATGGAAGAACTGAATTTCGTCTATTAATGGACGTTCTTTGAAATAGAAATCGTTTGCTTGTAACACTAGCTTTACATCCGTTCTTTCCTTCAATATAAATGGACCCGTACCAACCCACTCGAATTCATCAAAATGAACACTTGCAGGTAAAATACAAAATAGTGGAGCAGAAAGATATCGTAAAAGGAACGGATTGGGTTCATCAAGATGGATTTCAACCTTCTGGGGGTGAGGACATTCCACTTTTCGTATATTTCGAACAAGCCATGAATTAGAGGGAGACTCATTCTTGAATCGTTCAATCGTGTAAGCTACATCAGTACTCGTAACATAGCCATCGTTATGAAAAAATACACCCTTCCGCAAATAGAACGTCCAAACCCTACCCGAACTGTCAACATCGAAATGGTGAGCAATATGTGGTATAAAGCAATCCTCATCTTTGTCGTATCGGATGAGTGTGTCGCCTAAATACTCTAAAAGATGTGTTTCTAAAGCTAAGGAAACACGTAATGGATCCAATGACCTAATGTCTCTTGCCTTAAATGCATATAATACATCTTTCAACTCTGCTTGGTCATGTTTAATCCCCAGCATATTCCTAATATCATTTGAGAAATTCACAACCCAAGACTTTGGTATAGGAAGGCGGAGTATTTCTGCGACTTTTTCAAGCTTACCCTTTTTTAGACAATCATCAATAAAGGTCTCAATCTCTTCTTGAAAGGAAGTAAAATAACTAACCTTAGAAACATTTCCTCTTCCTCTACCTGGTTGATACATTAAACGCTTTTTATCCTCTAGCTGCCGGATTATCCGTTTTGTATTTTTTCTAGAACAACACCAAATGGCATCAACATCTTCAAGTTTTAAATTGTAGTCCTTACCTTTTTTAAAATGCTCTAAATGTGAGCGTAAAATGAAATAACGTTCTTCCACACTTACACCTCCTAAAAGGGGACATATTCAACTTAATATTACCCTTTTTCCCCCTTTTTAGATAGTTCATAATAGTTATAAGTGAAGATGGAAAGGATGAATCCAATGTTTAAACATTCAATCTGGAGAGAACAAAATGCGATTCTATATTTCTCCGGAACTGCATTATCAAAATTAGGAGATAAATTTTACATTATTGCAATCCCATGGCTCATCTACGAATTAACTCAATCCGCAGCAAGCATGGGAATGATGTTTCTTTTTCAAACATTGCCCTTTATTGTAGTATCTCCAATCGCCGGAGTCCTTGCTGATCGTTTACCAAGAAGAACACTACTCTTTTCATGTGCTATTTTTCAGGGCTTATTGGTGGCATTAATTCCAATATTAAGCATTTTACAAGTGTTACAGATTTGGCAAATTTATTTTCTAGGCTTCCTGATTGCAAGTTTAGGGGCTGTGTTCTCTGTAGTAAATGCAACAGTAGTCCCACAATTGTTCAAGAAAGAAAGTTTAATAAAAGTAAATACAACACTACAGTTCATTGATACTTCTTCAGTACTGTTTGGTAGTATGTTAGCTGGGATCTTAATCTCAAAAATAAACGTATATAATGTTCTTTTCTTAGATGCGTTCTCATTTTTCCCAATAGCGGTTTCCGTTTTATTTTTAACATTTTTATCTGTTGAAACCCCTTCAAAGGTTAAATCTAATTCATGGCAACAGCTTCGTGAAGGTGCTAACTTTTTGCTAAAGCACTCGCTTTTAGGTCCCTTTACCCTGCTTGTATTAATCGCAAATGTTGCCAATGGTGCATTAATAAGTATGTTAGTCTATTTTTCTCGTGAAAAATTGTTGTTAACCTCTGAGGAGATTGGATGGGTGTATGCGGGTGCGGCAGTTACCCAAATTATCGCAATTGCTATCATTAATTATCTAGGAAACAAGGGCAATCACATTCGTTTAATGTTAAACAATATCATGATCAGTGGGCTTGGCATCATCACCCTCTCTTTCAGTTGGAATTGGCAAACGTTATTGCTCGCTGTCGCCATCCAAAGTGCGCCCGTTATTATGTTCAATGTGTTATTTAAAACCATGCGTCAAAGACTTGTGCCCTCCTATATCTTTGGGAGAGTAAACGGAATTATCTCAATGCTAGGGCTGGGTACGTTGCCGTTGGCAGGATTTCTTACGGGGATTATTGCTGAGTTTGTTGATATCCGGATCATCTTTTTTGTGTTGGGATTCGTATCGCTTCTAGTACCATTTGGATTTACTAAACTAGCAAAATTGAATGTGGAAGAAGAGGAGAAGAAGGTCACGGTCATATAAGTCAAATAGTAAAAATAAGGCTGCATTTTAAGTACAAATGCAGCCTTGCTTAGAGAGTTAATTTTTCTTTCCAACAATTTGTTTATTGTGGGTCTTGCCTTTTCCAAGGTTCTTCGATGCTTTCTAGCCAATGAACCCAAGCGCTAAAGCTACCATCAAATTATTTCTGGGAATTTCTCAAAGGTTGCTGAATGAAGTGAACCACTAACTGGGTTCATACCTTGAGTAGCATATGGACCGATTGTTACTTGAAAGTCACCCCAGAAAATTATTCGGAGCTATTTTACATTTCGGTTTAAAAAAGCTTTTGTACGTTCATGCTTTGGATTGGAGAAGATTTCATTAGGATGGCCTGATTCAACAATCTCTCCCTTATCCATAAAAATTACTTTATTAGCAACTTCCTTAGCAAATCCCATTTCATGCGTTACCACAATCATCGTCATTTGCTCTTCCGCAAGCTTCCTCATAACCTGCAGTACTTCACCAGTTAATTCTGGGTCCAAGGCGGAAGTAGGCTCATCAAACAATAGAATTTCCGGATTCATCATTAAAGCACGTGCTATCGCTACTCTTTGTTTTTGACCGCCTGAAAGATTTGCTGGATATGCCGAAGCTCGTTCAGTCAACCCAATTTTATCCATTAGTTCTTTGCTTCTTGCTTGAATTTCTAATGAAGACTCTTTGTTAACCAATTTAGGAGCCATTTCCAGATTTTCTTTAACGGTTAGATGAGGGAAGAGATTAAAATGCTGAAAAACCATACCCATCTTTGAAGTGATCTGCTTGATTTTTTGTGGTTTCGAATAGATGCCATCTTTAACAAGATCTTCACCACATACCTTGATGCTTCCTTCATTAATTTCTTCAAGGTAAACTAGACTTCGAAGCATTGTACTTTTTCCAGATCCGGAAGGACCTATCACTGCAATTACATCATTTTTATTAACATCAAAAGTGATCTGTTTAAGAACTTCTAGCTTATCATAAGATTTTTTGAGGTTGGATATTTCAATAACTGCCACATCCTACACACCCTTTTATTCGAATTTAAATTTTCTCTCAAGTAACTTAAATAGTAGTGTCAATAGCAAAGTCATCAATAAATAAATAATACCTGCTATAAAAAACGGAACAATGGTAAAGTCTCGGTTTACCGCCGTTTGAGCAAAATGCAACAATTCCGGTACAGCAACCGCATAGAGTAACGCTGTATCCTTTACTAATGTCACAGATTCATTTGCTACAGATGGAAGGGCAATACGAACCATTTGAGGAATAATGACACGAGTAGTAGTTTGCCATTTATTCAAACCTAGCACTTGAGCAGCCTCATACTGGCCTTTATCTATAGCCAAAAGACCTCCACGAAAGATTTCTGCAAAATAGGCAGTATAGTTTAAAATAAAACCTATAGATGCAGCCACAAAACGGTCGAGTACCAAATACTCGCCAACAATAGGTAACATGGGTAATCCAAAACATATAAATAATAGTTGTAGTAATAGTGGTGTACCACGCATCACATATATGTATAGATGCGCAAACCCAGAGAGGAGTTTAATATTGCTTCTTACAGCTAATGTTAGTAAGAAACCAAGTGGAATTGATACTACAATAGAGATTAAAAACAAAAGGATTGTTGCTTTAGCCCCTTCTAACATCGGCCAAAGTATTGATAGAATATAATCAATAGACATAATAGGATTCCTCCATAAAACAAACAGGATTCCCTTTAGGAAATCCTGTTGCCTAAATATCGTTAAAACTACTTTATTTTAATACTTTATCTTCACCAAACCATTTTTTAGAAATTTCCGCTGCTGTACCATCTTCGTTCATTTCATCTAAAGCTTTTTGTAGTTTCTCAAGTAGGGGTTCATTTCCCTTTTTTACACCTACTCCGTATTCTTCAGGAGCCAAGGAGTCTTCAAGTACTTTAAAAGTACCGCTATCTTTGGATAAATAATAGTTAATGACAACCTCATCAATAACAACAGCATCCAGACGACCTACTTTTAAATCATTTAAAGCTAAAACATTATCTGAGAACTCTGTAACCTCTTTAATTTTTGATTTAATAGGGTTAGATTCTAGAGCATCTGATGCCGAAGATAGAGACTGAAGACCAACAACCTTACCCTCTAAATCATCTATATTCATAATATTTGAATCAGCCAATGTCACAATAACTTGTGCATTTTTCAAATACGGTTTTGTAAAAAGAACTTTTTCTTTACGTTCTTCATTAATTGTATACCCATTCCAGATTAAATCAATTCTGCCACTACTCAACTCAGATTCTTTTGTTTTCCAATCAATCGGTTGAAATTTTACTTCTACGCCCATTTTTTCAGCAGCAGCTTTCGCGTAGTCAATATCAAATCCAACAATTTCATTATTTTCATCTCTAAACCCCATAGGTGCAAATTTATCATCGATACCGATTACCAATGTATTTTCATCCTCTGAGTTCTTTGAAGTTGTATTGGAACATCCTGCTAGTATAATAAATATCGTTAGAATGGACAGAAAAATTGTTACGTTACGTTTCATGGTTTTATAGCCACCTTTAACTTATTTAAATGATTTTTTAAAGAGTTGTACCATTTGTTTTGTTATTACAGTGATAGTTCATATAAAAAATGAAATAGTAGTTTACAAAGTTTACAGACACTTTAGTTCGCTAATATATTAGAGTGGTGAACTAACGATAATAAATTTAGCATAAACTTAGAATTCATGTCAATGGAATTTTTTAGTGCATTAGCATACTAAAGGATTTTTTATGAACTGTGATCGAGAAAAGCAGAGCGAATTGCTCTCACCCTTTGATTTTCTTAACTCCTTTTTAATAATAAAAAAGCCTAAGAATATTGAACTGCACCCCAATTG
>NZ_JBALOP010000062.1:0-14201 GCF_036962685.1 Bacillus sp. JJ1566
CTCTTGCAAATCGGAGGCTAGCTACCCCTATGTCGTGGAAGGGTTTCCCTGAATTCTCTTCCGCTAAAAGCTGATAACTTAATTCAATGATCTTTTGCATGACGGCTTCAGTTAGCTCATCAACATTGTTGAAATTGACATAAATAGGTGCAATCGAACTTCCCAAATACTCCGCCACTTTCCGAATTGTAATCTTGGACATCCCCTCTTTCTTTGCGATTTCAAATGCTGCATCAATTATTTGTTCTTTAGAAAATTTTTTCTTTGGTGCCATAGTCCGTTCCTTTCTCGTTATAAATCGCATGATATAAATCATATGTTATATATCGTTGATTATACAATGAATTTGGAAATAACAAACCCCTTTTCTGAAAAATTCAGAAAAAGGGCGATGGGACATCCTATTTATAATGCAAAAAGAGACAAGGGGTTAGGCCTTGTCTAAAGTGTTGTGATAATGATAATTAATTATTTGTTTGCTTAGGTTGATACCGGTGGTCAGGGTCGAACCTACACTCCAGAAGAAACACTTTTTTTAGAAAGTGACCACTAACCTGGGCCTACCCCCGGTGTGGTAACGTTTTATACATTGGAGGGCTGGCTCCATATTTGACTTATACTTAGTCTTCGAATCTGAACTTTCTTGAACTTCCACCCTTACCGCTTACTTTACCATTGATGCTTTCCCCATGAACTCCTGCACCGACTTCTCCTTCAACGTTAGTTGATTCTTCGAACTCTACTACTCTAGATGTCTTAATTCTTTCTGTAATAACTTCTTCACGCCTTCTTCTCACTTCATTATCTTTCTTCTTTTCTTCAACCGCATCCGTAACTTCTTCGTAAACCTTAGTAGCAACAAACCCTGGAACCGATGAATATTTAAGACCGTTATAAAGGATTTTTTTTAGTTTCATGTAATTTCCCTTCCCATGCAAAATTATTAATTGTAAGTAGTTACATTTTACAATATTTGAATTTCATAGGACAAAATTGTATAAATTATTTTTGATTGTTTCCGCTAATTCCGATAAATCCAAAAGTAATTTCAGGACCTTTGTAATGGTTCAATAGAATGCAAAGTGTCCCTAGTATTAAAAACAAGCATAATAGACAAAAAAAACAGACTTACTGTTACTTTAAACAGAAAGCCTGTCACTACATTAAAATTATTATCTTATTAAGGAATTTAACTTATTCTTACCTAAATATAAAGGGGCGTGGTAAAACATTCACTACTTAAATTTAGTATTTGTTACATAATCCCTAGTGTGAGGATTGCGACTATCGATATTTTCAAAAAGGGTATATCAATTAACCTAAAAGGTAATCAAAATATTTATCCGTTTTATCATTGTATTAAATTATTTATCAATACGCCTGTATTCCAAACTTAAGTAGCTTCTTAGGCAATATGTCATCTAAATTTTTAATGTCATTATCATCTAGTTCAATCAAATTAAATCCATATTTTTCATAGACTCTTATTTTCTCTTTTTTTCTTTCTTTATATCTCTCGTCATTTTCTAAGCCCCAAAATTCAATGTATACTTTGCCTACTGGTAAGTAAAAATCACAATATACATCTTCTTCAATTGGAAGTTTTCGCTCGTAAGCATGAACTATTTCGGACATATACAACCAGTTATCTATTAGCATCTCTGCTCTAGAACGTACATAATGACCATCAGCACTTCTATGCTTCGCTTCAAACTTTTCACGAAATTCTACCGTAGTATTTTTACTTTCATTTTTTTCTTCGGAAGCAGAGTCCCCTTGAACTTCTTTCAATGCGTTGATAATACTCTTTTTTGTTAAAATCTCTGGGTTCCAACAAACATAAGGAATCCCCGTCTTTACATGTTCAAATTGTTTTCCACCCATTAAATTACCAAGTGGAGTAACTCTCCAACCCTTCACATCTTTTTGAACTAAGCCTAATTCGGAAAGAATTGGATTGATTCTAAACTTCGAAATTCCAAAATGTTTTCCCAATGAAGTAGAATTCAGCAAATTTTCTTCGTTCTCCAATTTTTGAAAGATGGAATTATTTTTCATCTCTTCATTCCAGGCAATGTATGTACCATACTGAGGATGTGATTTCACTATACCTCCATGTTTCTTTCCTTTCTCCGTTAAAATCCAGTTGTTTTCTTCTCTATTTATTAATCCATAATCAGCAAGTATTGCAAATACATCCTTAGCAGGAATCTTTATTTCCTTAGAGAGTGCTGTAGTTGATAAATATTTTACTGTCATTTCTACTACTCCTATCTAACTATAAATATATGTATATAGCGAAAACCAATTACTGTATAGGAAAATTATACCATACTATTAAACCGATATGACTGAAAACTCTTATCGTTCACTAGCTGCAGGAATGGGATTCAGATGTTAAGTGATTGTCATAAAGCTCAAGAACTTTGTATTGTTTGTTACAGGTAAACATGACTCTTACCAACTTACAATCACTGAAACAGAGTTAACAACACTTCAACAAAGAGGTCCGTATGCCCTTTATAGAAAAATTTGGAGGGAGCTAGAGCAACAAGGCCTTCAGATCATACGAGATTCTGGAAATTATTTAGGAAATTTATTTATGGAAAGGTAAGATATTTAGGGGATTTCAGGGCCTGACCCCATGCACAGTAATGCTTTAATGTACCTGGGGCCAGGCCCCTATATTCGCATACATCGGAAGACCACTCGGGTCAATTAAAAGCATCACTGGGGCGTAAACGAAAAGCCATGGGGACAGACCCCAAGTGCTCATTTTTATTTTATACACTTTTACAACACTGTTTCCCCTATTAGTAAGATTTTTAATTGCTCCTTCGGGAGTTGCCGTTTCTCCCATTCCTGTAATAAGCGCTCTAATGCTTCGGGTCCTGTGTCATCTGCTAATCGATAGGCACCATAATGCATGGGAACAAATTGTTTTGCCTTTAATTCTAGAAAAGCCTTGACACTATCCTCAGGGGAAATATGTGAGTCAGCCATAAACCATTCAGGCTCATACGCGCCAATTGGCATAAACACGGTATCAATCGTATATCGTTCAGCAATTTCCTTGAACCCTGGGAAATAGCCTGTATCACCAACAAAATAAAACGTTTGGTTGGGCGTTTGAAATATCCATCCGCCCCAATGGGAAGTATTCATATCGTTAATCGTTCTTCTTGTCCAGTGTTGAGCAGGGACAAATTGAATCTGTACACCTTCATATTCAGTCTTTTCCCACCATTTCATCTCGATTACATTTTGATAGCTTTTTTTCATAAAAAGTGACTTCAATCCTATGGGGACAAAATATAGTGGGTTTCCTGGTAGTTTTTTCAACGTTGGAAAATCAAGATGGTCGTAATGTCCATGGGATATCACCACAACATCAATTTCCGGTAGCTCCTTCAATTGAATTCCCGGTTCGGTTAATCGCTTTTCAAAACCCATTCGCTTTGCCCATACCGGGTCGGTAAGTATATTAAGCCCATTAAGTTGAAGCAAAAAGGTAGAATGTCCAATCCACGTGTAGGATATTTGACTTCTGTTTTCTCTAAGTTCTTCAATCCTTTTGTTTGGACATTGTGGAATATTTTTCGTTAAATCTTTCTCTTTCCTTCGTCTTTCTTTTTGCCACTTTCTCATATCCCGAAACGTTTTTTTGTTCGTTACGTTATTTAAATTGCTATACCTTGTTTTCATAATCTCACCTTTTAAATAGAGTGTAAAATTTTAAATAGATAGATTTGTTTATATCGATTATACAATAGAACGAATTTTTCATAAAATAGGCAATGCATATAACGACAGGTAGAATATAAGACCGTCCCCCTAGCTAGTGATACTTTAACACGATGCAAACAGGCACATTTATTCTTATTTTTCAAAATACCCCGCAAGAGCAGGAAAGGCTAAATGCTCTTTCCTCATGTCCCAAAACGTCGTCACTTTACAATCTCTTAGAATCTGAGTGTTTAGTGAATATGGATGACAATTTAACGGTGTTTGATTGATTGTTTTTACGAAAAATTCAACTGCCTCTTGTTCACATGCTGCAAATACAAACAAAAATTCTCGCTGATTCTTTTTCAATGCAAAAATGCCGATTTTATGAAATCCTAGTACATTGTTTTCAATCATTTCCCTTACCTTTGCATGGTCTGCAACGTTTAAATCTAAATTGGAGGCATCATCCTCTAATGAAATCTTGCCCTCTTCAACTAAATGATGAATGTAATGGGCCAAACTGATTTCTTCGTAGCAAAGTGCATCTATGTATAATTCTCTAACCTTCATGAGTTCCCCACCTTTTTTATTTGGTTGTGGGACACGGCACCTGTCCCGCATCCCAATCTTCCGCATTGTTATTGTCCAATCGCGCCTGTAAATTCATTGTATGTAACGGGAATGGTGCCCACTGGACCGTTTCTGTTTTTGGAAACAATGATTTCTAGAAAAGGATTTTCTGTATTCTTGTCATAATATTTTTCGCGATAGAGGAAAAGGATCACATCTGCATCCTGTTCGATGCTTCCGGATTCTCTTATGTCTGACATCATCGGTCGTTTTTCATTTCTCGTTTCGACTGAACGATTTAACTGTGCGAGACAAATCACCGGGCATGCAAAATCCTTTGCCATTGCTTTAAGATTTCTAGATATTTCGGTTACTTGTAGATGTGCATTGCCTCCGTACTGTTCAGTTGAGCGAATAAGAGTCAGATAATCAATAAAAATAATGGGTTTCATGTTTGGAAATTGATGCAGCATTTTTCGTGTCTTCGCCCTCATTTCTGAAACGGTTTGACCAGCCCCATCGAAAATTTGAATATTAGTTTTATTCAAATAGCCAATGACATCTGCCCAGCTATCCTTTTGACTTTGACTTAACAAATTCTTGGGGTCCCTCATTCTTAACCGATTATAACCGCCAGTAGATGCGATGAGGCGGGAGGTGATTAGTTTTTCAGGCATCTCCAGTGAAAAGACAATTGGCAAATAACCTGACCAACCGACTTCCTTCGCAAAATGCAGCATCACGTCCGTCTTCCCCATCGATGGTCTTGCAGCTAGAATGGTAACTTCTCCATCCTGGAAGCCTCCTGTCATTTCATCTAGCTTTTTGATGCCGGTACTGGAGGATTTTGTGAATTCTAGCTCCTGCCACGGTGCCTCATACATATGCACCAATGCTTGATTTAAGGATGTATGATCGTTCAGCTTCACCTGATTAATTTTATCCAATTCGTTGATTACTCTAGTAATCTCCCAATTCCCCATCTTTGCAAGTGTTAAGATATTTTTCTTTTCCCGCTCTTTCCAAAGGTCAAGAATCAGCACCTCAAGTTCTTCAAATTTTTCAATATCCGCGTGTGCCAGCAGGCTTGAAAGGTAGGACATGCCACCGAAGTTTTCCAGATCAGGGATAGTTGTTAATGAAATTAAATCGATACCCTTGCCCGCATGACTAAAGTCAATCATCCTTCGCATTAACTCTTGATGCTTGTTTTCCTCAAGCTGTTCAGGATGAATGATTGTATCTTTAAGTAAATAATTTGCCTTGATTAAACACCCTAAAAAGGCGGTTTCTGCAAAGTTCATCAGTCCTCACCTGCCGTTGGATCAAAATGGTATTGACTAGGGATTGCTCTACCCGTTTGTATGGTTTTGGCTGATTGTCCTTGCATTTTACTCTCGTCATGCAGGTCAATTTCAGCAACCGTTAGCAATGATTCGTTTTCCCAGTTTTTCAGAATGCCAACTACATAGTTTAGCCTCCGCTTATTGTTGGCACAGGCAATGTCCATCGCTTTTAAAATCACCTCTTTTGGATATAAAAAGCTAGAATCATCTAACCAAGCTAACAGCTGCTCCTTAGCATTCACGTTCGACACCCCAAACCCATTCTGATCCCAAAACTCCACAATTTCTCGAATCTCCTCTGTCTTTGATTCATCATCTACACTTGGATAAAGAACTTGTTGTTGTTGTTTTTCTTTTTGTTTTTCTTTTTCTTTTTGTCCACGTATCGTATAACGAGTCGTCAACGTATCGTTGGAACGCGTTGTGGGACAGAGGGACAGATTCGTTGTCCCAGGCTGAGCAATGGCCTCATCGTAGTGGTAAAAAGATGGTTCTGTGTTCTCATCCAAATGATTTTCATAAAAAGATTCATAGAGCGATAAAATATCTTGTCGATCGATATTTTCAGCAACATATTCGATAAGCGAGGGATCCTCCACTTCCTTTAGCTCTGAAAAAATACAATCCATCATCGGTTTTCCGCCTTTATGTAAGTTGCATTTTCCCCAGTTCTTAATCGCAAGTTCTCTTGTATTGGGATTGTACTGAATCATCTTGTGATGATTGATAAACCGATCCATTAGCGAATGAACCGTCTCAATGGAGTAGCCCATATCAAAGGCCATTTGTTTTTTCGTAATCCGATAGATTCCAATTTGAGTTGTATGTGGATTTGTAAGAAGATATAAGAAAAAGTATTTATCCTCCGGTGTCATTTCCTCCGAAACCACCGGATTCATCCAAAAATCAGTCCTCACCATTCTGTACTTTGCCATCACTATCACATTCCTTCCTATTCGGGTCAGAGGGACAGGTTCCGTGTCCCGAATATCTACATATTGAGGGGAGCTGGCATTAAGCATTTAAGTGATATTTGAATTACCCCTCGTCTAAGTTATAGACAGGGGTTCAAAAAAAGGGGCATCTTTAATTGTGAAAGATTTGTAACAGTGTAGATGGCGCATATCAATTACTGGCAGAAAGATTGAGTAGGGTACCCTTTGAGTGTTTGTGGGAAACAAATATATTTACTTCGAGGATGGATTTGTAGCAGCTATTAAGGTGGAAAAAATAATATGTGATAAAATTAGGTCATAAAAGAATAAATAAGGGGTTTTATTTCATGAAACTAATTATCGCAATTGTTCAAGATCAAGATAGTCAGGCTATGACGAAAGTTTTTATCAAACATAATATCCGGGCAACAAAACTTTCTAGTACGGGTGGTTTTTTGCGTACAGGTAACACAACCTTTTTGATTGGAATAGAGGAGGATCAAGTTGACGAGGTATTACGTCTGATTGAACAAACTGGAAAAACACGGGAGCGAGACATTCCTCCAATTTCACCTTTAGGAGGTAGTCCGGAGAATTTTTTACCTGGTCAGCGGGCCCTAGTGGGTGGAGCGACGGTTTTTGTTTTACCAATTGAACAGTTCTATCGTTTTTAATTTGTATGTGAGTTGGAATACATTGTAAGGCGTGAAAAAGAAAAAAATGCTTTATTCATTTTTTTCTACATATCCAAGTTATTAATTTGACAGTTCCCTAACTGTTGTAGTTATACTATATTTAATTCAATAAGGTTATCAAGAGTGAACGAGAGTCCTGGCTCAATGACTTCACAGCAACCTGCCAATAGGCAAGGTGCTCCAACCAGCAAAGCATTGCTTTTAATGATGACGATCGGCTTAGGACTCTTTGTTGCGTTCATATGCAATGAAGAGCCTTTTTCGTTGCCTTCATTTTAGTACCCATCGTTCTAATAATTAGGAGAAAAAAAGATGAATACTTTAGGATTTATAAGAGGAATGATTAAAAAATATGGTGGGAGAGAAATTTTTGATTCATGTTGCGACTTGCGTTGAACAAGAGCTGCAGGAATGGGATCCAGATGTTAAAGTGATTGTCATGAAGCTCGAGAACTATGTATTGTTTTTTACAGGCAAAATTATCATTTATACTATTTATTAAGAGGGTGGTGAATAAGTTGGAACAAGAAACGATGCTAAAAGAAATCTTACATGCTTTTAAACTGTTTTCCGAAAGAATAGACAATAAGCTTGAAAATTTGAAACACCATTTGGAATTTAAGATGGATAATATGAAACATGATTTGGAATCCAAGATAGACAATATGCAGATAGAAATGGATTTAGGGTTTGCACGTGTAGATGAGCGACTGGACAGATTAGGAAAGAAACAAGAAGGAATGCGTGTTGAGTTAACAGAAAACAAAGAAACAGTAGACTTTTTATTAAACAAAACCGCCCAGCATGAGAGAAAGCTTCTACAGCTCATTAATCAGCAATCATATAATTCCGCTCAGGTTGCTATTTTCCAAATAATAAAAAGAAGGTTACATTTATGTAAAAAGAAGTACAAAACATGCCAATCTTCGTAACATGGAAGGCTCTTCCTTCTCCCCATTTATTTAAGCATTTTAAAGGAAGAACTCTTCCATGTTGAAAAAAGCTAGTCCCACTTATTGATTTAAATATTTCCTAAAGAAAAAAATGACATCCTCATAATCTAGATATGTGTCCTTGGCTAAACGCCCGATTTTATCTGTTAAAGCTTCACACCAAATCACTTTCCCTTCCCATTACCCCCTCTCAAACTCAAATTCAAAATCTAACTCTTCATAACATTCATCGCAATAAAAATAGCCGTCCGGCACACGACGACTCCATTTCTGATCTTCAACTTGTTTACATTGTGGACATTCCACTTCATTGATCAACGATACGTCATTTATTAACGATTCCTCTTCGGTTAGTGCATTGTACCAATCCAATCGCTGCATGGAATCGGTGGTAGACCATTTGTTTTTATTTTCCTTATTACGGTATTTACGGTTGGTGCGAATGAATTCTCTTAGGACTTCCGGTCTGTTTCCCTTTCGCATGACATCATCACTTATTTCAATAGAAAAACATTCATTAGAAGGCGGAAGTATCTTTTTACACTGTTCCAGTAGTTTTTCAAGTTTTATAGACTCTTCCTTCAATATCATAAGCATGCGATACATTTCGCTGGCAAGTGGACCATCGTCCCCTCCATTAAATAAGACGGTCGAATACTCACAGACATTTAATATGCTATACAAATCCCTTAAAATCATAGTTAAATCCAAATGAATTTGAAAGTCTTCCTTTATGTTTTGGTTCAAGTAATAGCGATATCTTCCTTTTAATTTTTCAAAATCCCTAAATAAAAACAGGTATTCGTCAGCATAAGAATCGTAATGTGTGACAGCTTCCAGTTCATCAAAACAATCGCTATCACAATATTGATGATGGTCAATGTCAATAAGATAGATGTCGTCTAATGGCGAAAAACAGTTGGTGCAATATCCCCACTCCGATTTTGCTTTCCAAGTTTTATCCTCGTAAATGAGCCAACCTTCCTCTGCAACAATTCTCAACATGCGTCCAATATAACCTGTTATCTTTTGTTTACCTACTGTATTTTCAATCACTTTGTACAATCTATGATTTTCTGCCTCTAATCTCTGTAAAACCTCTACACTCCTTCCTTCTACGTCCTTTTTAAAATATTCCCTGCAAAACTCCTTAAAATCTAAAAATTGCTGTTTTTGAATTAACATTCTACCTCCCCCTTCATTCAACAATATACATACGGCTAATTTATTTTGTTACGCAATCGTTTCCCTTGCTTCAGAAAGTCCATTTGAACCGAAATACGGTAATGTATTCCCAATTTAGTGTAAGGCACTATCAATTTATGAAATCATTCATTTGAACAAAAAAAATTCCCAGACGGGGAGACTAGGAGCCTAATTGTTCCCGGTGGAAAAGACAGTTTTTATTGATATTACTGGGGTATGAAATGATTTTTTTCACAGGTTAAGAAGTTTTTTTTCGAATGATGGTTAGAATAAATCAAGTGCTTCCCCCTCCCACCCTTCGTTCTAAGCACCAAAGTAATTTCCATTTTTCAGACAATTTTATTGAAGTGTTGGATAAACGACATTTCTCCATTTCTATTGGTACATTCGTTTTTTTCCTCCTGTTACTATAAAGTTACAAAGCAGTTGCAAAACAATTTTATTAAAAAATGAGAGGAGAATGAAAAATGAATATGCAATTTGCAAAAACACTTTTGGACAATTTTACTTATGAGGGTCAGGATAAAGCCTTGGCGATGTTTACAGATGACGGTGTATTTGAGGACTTCACGATTGGATTTCGCATGGAGGGTAAGGAGCAACTAACCTCCCTTTTCCATGGATTCTTTGATCCTGACCAAATGAAACATAAGTTCACTGCCCTTAGTTACAAGGGCAACGAGACAGGTGGTGCGATTGAGTACACATGGGAAATGCAAACGAAGGAATTTATGGGGGTTCCAACAAACGGCCAACTAGTAAACCTTCGTGGCACTATGGTAATCACCTTGAAGGATGGAAAGATTACGAGTCTTATCGACTACTATGATGCTGCTAGCGAAATTCGTAAATTAAAGGAGAATACCCAACCAATCCAGGCTAAAGAAAATAAAATCACTCGATTATTCAAAGCTTTATTCAAACGAAAAGCAAGCTAAGCTATTATTTTAAAAACGAATGAAGTACCCAAAATATTATCTTATAAAAATCTTGAGAGGAGAATTAAGTATGAATTTACAATTTGCGGAACAACTTTTAAATAATTTTAACTATGAAGGTCAAGAAAAAGCGTTACATATGTTTACGGATGATGGTGTTTTCGAGGATTTTACTTTCGGATTCCGCATGGAAGGTAAAGACCAATTAACTTCCCTATTTAGTGGATTCTTTGATCCAAGTCAGATGAAGCATAAGTTCAAGGCACTGAGCTACAAAGGTGACGAGAATGGTGGCGCCATCGATTATACATGGGAAATGCAAACAAACAAGTTTTTGGGTGTTCCTACCAACGGTCAACCGATTAACCTTCGTGGAGCTATGGTCATTACGCTACGTGATGGGAAAGTTTCCAGCCTAGTTGACTACTATGATGCTGCTGGAGAATTGCGTAAGTTGGGCGGGCTCTGAAAAAAGAGGGGACGGTTCCGACATTTCACAACGCTATCTTGCACCAATTTAATCGATATTTGGAATGCAAGTTAATCGCCAAATTTCGTGAATTTTCTACGCTAAGTGAATATTAATCTATAAAGTCGAATTCCTCTTACGAAGAATTCGGCTTTTTACGATAGTTTATTTTACTAAAGCCACCCTTTAAGTACACTAATTCACAATTTTACTTGCTTACTTAAGTTATGCAAATAATAATGTAGAAATGGAATAAAAAAGGAGGCTCTAAATTTGCTGGAAGCTCCCTTCTTCTACTTTTGAGTCCTTATTATAATATGTAATTATTTAGGGATTACGGGAACCCAAAGTTCGTTTCTTGGTTTATGCTTTGGTGGATAATAACATTCGATACAAGGTATATCAGCCAGTTCATATCCAGAAGTTGGGACCCATTCTGTGTATAATCGCTTCCATGCATTCGTTATACCTGGAAAAACAGCCCAAGTACGGTGGGTAATAAATAGCGTTTCCATATCACTTGGTACCTCTTCATCATATCGAACACCCATAAAGTATGTAAATTCTTCATCCTTAATGGCTGCCTCTTTTCCACAAACGCCCAAAAGACTTTCAAGAGTGCATTTTGGTTCTTCCCATGACATATCAATCAATTTTTGCATAAATCCATCTTTTTTGGCACTACTCCAAAGCGTAGGAATTGTTTTAAAGGCTCTACTTGTTTTGACTACCTTACCTTTCCCTATAACTTTTAAATCAAAATTAAGATTCTCAATCCGATACTCCATTTCGGTATCCCCTTTTATCGAAATTTGAAAAGAAGTTCTTGGAAAGGCTTTCAATTTCACTAATTCATTACGAACTTCAGAGGGTTTAATTCCATGTATCTTTTGAAAAGCACGTGAAAAAGAATCAGCAGACTCATAGCCTTATTTAATTGCTACGTCTATAATTCTAATGTCACTTTTTTGAATATCAAATGCAGCAAGTGTTAAGCGTCTCCGTCTGATATATTCAGATAGAGATATTCCCTAAATAGATGAAAACATCCTTGGAAAGTGATACTCGGAACTATGAGCTATTTGTGCAATTTTTTTATAATTTATATCGTGATCCAGATTATTTTCAATGTAATCCAAAGCACTATTCATTATATCTATCCAATCCATTATTCCTCTCCTTCCACTTATTTAACTTACAGGAAAAGCTATTTATTTATCCGACATTTCATGCACAAATATGTCGAATTATTTCCATACCACTGACTTAATTCTATTACATTCAAGAAATTTCCTTCTTATGCTAACCTGCTTCGTTAGCACAACAAGCGTTTGATGTTGTTACGCTATCGCACACTTTACTTTAAAAAGAAACTTTTCCATAAGGTTTCATCAACCAGAAAAAAACCCTCGTGTGAACATCCAGCCAATAAACATTTATTATTATGATAAAACATTAAGTCTTCTGGTAGTTCTGGGCTAATCCAATCAAAAAGAGAATTGCTATATTCCTTCAAAAATAGCCTTGTAGCATTATTCATCTGAAAATAAAAAACGTATGCTGTATCCCCAGAAAGTTTTGTGGTTTCCCATTCTCGTTGAATTTTCCGTTCGATTAAATGTCCTTTAATATCGACGATCAAATTATCAACATAGGCAAGACGTTCTTCTTCAATCTCCATTAACTGTCTATTCTCAACAAAAGCAAAACGATTACAATGCTTTGATAATATGTCTATTAATCGTTTATAACGTTTGCCCTTTACATTTTCCGTTATCATTAGCATACAAATTCCTCCTTAAACAGCTCTTCAACTAACCTTCTCCCCCTAATAATTTTACAAATTAGCATCACTTTAAGTGTCATCATTATTTTTCATAGATAGTGGTTATTAGACAAACCTGCCCCGTTACTTGAATAATAATCAAAGTCTTATTTAAAACGACTTAAACTGTTCAATAATATATTGAATTAATTTAGGTAATATCTAGTATTTCAATGTTGATGCCCAAATTAAAAGATAAATGGGAGCAATAAAACAAATAGCCAAAAGAGTGAGCGAGATTATAATAGGTAGACTAGAATCGATGCCGAATGAATATCTTAGCAATGCTTCGTTAGCTAATATAAAGGATATAAAACTAAGATTTTGAATCAGTATCATTACTTTTCCAGTTCTTGAAAACTGAATTTCTTTATTTGCTTCAGTTAAATTGATATAGTTCAATTTTTCTGGCTTTTTAACTAATAAACCAATAACCAACCAAATGAAAATACCCAAAATAGGCATTATATACAGGATGTATTTCGGACCCCAGTTATCTGGAGTGTTGTTAGTAAAGTGTATTGCGATACGTTCGGGAATATCTGCCCAAAGGTAGAATAATTTAAAAATATGGTAGCAAAGGATAGTAATTGAGATTATAACAAGTGTTACTTTAAAATGTTTCATTTTCAATTTATCACCTTTCATACTTAAAACTTTATTGCACAATCCTGCTTCGTTACTTCAATAAGAAAGAGCGACCTTCGTTATTGAACATCGCACCCGATCCATTAATTTTTCAAGGTTAAAGCACTACTAGTTATCTACTTGTTTTTTAGTTACAATACCAATGTATAGTAACCATTTTTCGATTCTATCTAATAAATTCATCCCCTTTGCCCCCTTTATTAGCTACTGATTTAATTTACGATAATAAACACTATAAGTTTCATCCTTATTCCATTAAACTGCTCCTTAAGTTGATTAATGGTTTTTACTACTTGATTGGTCTAATTTTCAATCACAATTTCTCCTTCACCGTTTGGTATTTCGAAACCATTAAGGTAAGAAGTTAAAATTTCTTCTGAAATAGGAAACGAGTTTGCATCAAATCGTTTGTTACGTAACTTAAGGCGTTCGTGTAAATCATTAGGATGAACTTTTAAATCCTCCTTGTTTTTACCTTTCAATGATCACTCTTTTTAAAAATCGATTTTGTGCAAGACTTTTAAAAATATTTAAAAAAAGAAATAAAGGTGTCTAAAAAAATGGTTAGTCCCGATTGTTCTAGACACGCTCACAATGTAAGGAAATAGATAAATTCATACATTCATCAAAAGCAAAAAATCCACCTTAACAAAAGTGGACTAGTCTATTTGTTATTCAATTAAAGCTACCCGTTAGCCATCCATGAAGCGAACAAATCATCACATCACCACAGAGAATGAAAATATCCTAAGATGTCTATAATGGTCCTTAACACAGTTTATCAATCTATAGATCAATGAATAGCAGCCCTTTTTTTTTACGAATTAGGAGGGTCTTCTTTGATGTTGTCTCTTTTTGAAATTAGAGAAGTTTATTTTCATGGTAGT